>JBDTWV010000287.1:0-4411 GCA_040006495.1 Dokdonella sp. | reverse complement strand
ATCCAGTGTGACCGAGCGCGCGGAGGAGGACGTGCGCGAGGATCCCGGTGCCGGCTTTCACGAGCACGTTTTTACCTGCGATGCCGGCACGTTGCACTACAAGCTTTTTGTTCCCGCAGGGCTTGGCGCCGCAGCGCCTCCGTTCATCTTGATGTTGCATGGTTGCACCCAGTCGCCCGACGATTTCGCCCGGGGCACGAGAATGAACGAGCTCGCCCAGAAGAACGGATACGTTGTCGCCTATCCCGCACAGGCGTCGAGCAACAATGCGGGAAAATGCTGGAACTGGTTTCGAAGCGGAGACCAGCAGCGCGGCCGAGGCGAACCCGCACTCCTCGCCGCACTGACTCGCCATCTCATCGTTGCCCGCAGTCTGGACGCGAACCGCGTGTTTGTCGCAGGGTTGTCTGCGGGTGGCGCCATGGCGGTCGTGCTAGGAACGACATATCCTGACATCTTTGCGGCCATAGGCGTCCATTCGGGCCTGCCTTATGGCGCCGCTCACGACCTTCCATCAGCGTTGGCGGCGATGAAACAGGGTGCGCGACGCTCTGGCGCAAACCCTGCCGCTGCATACGCCAGGCCAATCCCTGCAATCGTGTTTCACGGCGATCGTGATACGACAGTGGACGCCTGCAACGGCGAGGCTGTCGTGGCTCAATGCATGGGAGAGAAAGACTTCCATGGCGACAAAAACATGCGCTCTACGGTCGAGCAGGCATCGATGCCAGGTGGGCGCAGCTACGCACGTACGACGTTCGTGGATCCAGACGGCGGAACGGCGGCGGAGTACTGGGTGGTGCACGGTGCCGGTCACGCTTGGTTCGGCGGCAGTGCGTCGGGCTCGTACACGGACCCTTCAGGCCCGGATGCGTCGGAGCACATGATTCGGTTTTTCTCAACAGTTCGACGCAGATCGCACAGCGACTCGTAAGAGACCTTTCAGACGCGTCCCCTGCCGGTCGGCAATCGCTCGCCAGTCGGATCCGGGGTTTGCCGCTGCACGGCCGGAAAGTACGCGACAGCTTGCGACAGTCGTCCTACATTGTTTTCGTCTATCGTCCTACGGTAGCTCGAACGCGCCAGCGCCATACTCGCGACACGCTCAAACGACAGCACAGTGAGCGCCAGGAGAATACGATGGACGCACTAACAAGCGCAGCACACGGCGGCCGCGCGGTGGACCGAGGCGACAGAAACGAATCGAATTCGTCAGCGATATCGTGGGGCGCAATAATCGGCGGGGCGTTCGTTGCCGCGTCACTGTCCCTGATTCTTCTGGCGCTGGGAAGCGGACTGGGGCTTTCGTCGGTGTCGCCTTGGGACGGAACCGGCGCGACCGCCAAGACCATTGGCTTTGCGACTATTGTCTGGCTGGCAATCATGCAGGTGGTGTCCAGCGGGCTCGGCGGCTTCGTCGCGGGGCGACTGCGCACCAAGTGGGTCGACGTTCACTCGGATGAAGTCTTTTTTCGCGACACCGCGCATGGCTTTTTGGTGTGGGCGGTAGGCGTTGTGGTAACCGCCGCATTGCTTACCTCGGCGTCAAACTCCCTCGTAGGCACTA
Organism: Dokdonella sp.; assembly: GCA_040006495.1. Classification (GTDB taxonomy): domain Bacteria; phylum Pseudomonadota; class Gammaproteobacteria; order Xanthomonadales; family Rhodanobacteraceae; genus Dokdonella_A. The sequence continues at coordinate 2,844 of JBDTWV010000287.1, read as the reverse complement.
CGGCGAAAGTGGCGGCTGGAGCCGGCGGCGCGGTCGCGGGCGCCGCGGGCCCGACGGCGATGCAAGGCGCGACCGAAGCGATGGCAGGCTCCGACTCGCGTTATTTCATCGACCGGATGTTTCGTGGCGACCAGTCCGCAGCGACCGGCGGCACTTCTGGAGCCGCTATGAATGCGGGCGGCGCCGGACCGTCGCCGGGGGACGTGCAAATAAGAGGCGAGATCGGCCGCATATTTGCCATAGGGACGCAAGACGGCACGCTGGGAGCGGCGGATCGCTCCTACGTGACCCAAGTCATCGCGTCGCGGACCGGGCTCAGCCCAGCGGACGCGGAGAAGCGTCTCGACGAAGCCACGACGCAGATGAAAGTCGCGCGTGAGAAGACGCTCGCCACTGTGGATTCCGCCCGAAAGGCGGCTGCGTACGTTTCGCTGTGGTTAGTGGTGTCGTTTCTGATCGGAGCGTTTGCGGCGAGTATTGCGGCAACGATTGGTGGTCGGATGCGCGATCAAATGTCGGCGATGCCTCGCCCGATATAAGGAGAATTAATCATGCGTTCAGTACTTCTTTGGCTTGTTGGAATTCCAATTCCGATCATTATTCTGATCGCGTTGTTTACGCACTGAGCCACGCACGCCGGGTTACTTCCCACCGGCTTTGCGAGGCGGCGATGCAGTATGCTGCGACGGCTTTCGGCGGATGACGCTCAGATTGCCGTCGCTTTCCATGCATGCGCGCTTCACTTCGCTGACATCTTCGACACCTGCTAACCAACGAAGATCAGTCCATCGTTAACTGCATTGTGATGCAAGCTGATGCTTAGCGCAAAAAAAGGCCTGCAAACACCGCAGGCCCTTACTGACCAGTTGGCGACTGCAAATTATCGTGAGCTACCCGCTGCCGGTCGTTTGGTCACCTTTCGCGCCCGACTTGCAACGACAGCATTGCCAACGGGGGCGTCATCGGCACCGAGCGCTTGCTTTCTGACGATGAGTCGTTCACCGATTGCAACCAGGTCTACCCCCGATTTGCGCGCCCTGGAAAACAGTGTGCTTTCTTCCTCCTCTACATGGTGCTGCACATACTCCGACAGCACCTTGTAGCGGGCTTCAAATTTGTCGTCTCCAGGCTCCGCTTGTTTCAGCTGTGCTACCAATTCCTTGATGTGACTATGTTCGACATCAGCTTCGTCGAGCGCGTCTTCCGCATCTGCGGCCTCACGCAGCGCCGGATAAAAGATTTCTTCTTCAATCTGGGCGTGCACGCTCAGAGCCTTGCACGTTGCCTGAGCCACTTCTTGCATTCCATCGCTATCGTCAGCCTTCTTAAACTTTTTGAAGAGACCACTCACTTCGTCGTGGTCCGCCTTGAGAACGTCAAGCGCGGATTGCGGCGAGGAGCGGCGGGAGGGGGATGCGGTTGCCTTTGTCATGGTGAATCTCCTGGTTGACCAACAGACAGGTGAGACTATCCACGGTGTCGAGGCTGAGGTCTGTAAGCGGCACGAGGATTCGAGTGTAGGCGCGCAGAAACGCGGCAGACCCAGCGGCCCTATCGGGGCTACTCGGCGTTAAGCGCCGGGCGACCTCGACCGGTTTGCTCACGCGCCTTGGTCGGATTCTGTCCACCGTTGAACGTCGGATTTGTATCGACATCGATGATCGTGCAATTAGCGCCGTGAGCGTGGTCGGTGAGCTGTTCCAGATCCAGCGTCACGCGCACTTCAGTGATGCGCAGCCCGGTGCGCGCCATAATTGCGCGAATGACGTCGCGAATGACAGGTCCTGCTTCCTCGCACAATTGCCGCTCTGCGTCGGCAATTCGCGAAAACTCTTCATGCGCAACTGACATGGGATACCCTTCGGTGCCAAACTAGCCAACAACCAGATTCGGAGAGTTATCGAGGCGCATTGACGATATAGTTGTGCCTTGTTATGCACAATTGCCATACGGCCCTAGTGCGTTAGGGCCGACGTGCCCTTACCTGCACCGATCAATTGCGCTCTACTTCGAAAAACCCCAACGGTGGAAGGACCCTATGGTCAAGAGCAAGGCTACCGAACGAAAGCGTGTCGGACTAACGCCTCGCGGTCTTTCGCGGCGGCGTGGCCTGCAAAAAATCGCGACCGGCATCCAGGGCCTGGATGAGGTCACCGGGGGCGGATTGCCACGGGGCCGCGCCACGTTGGTTTGCGGCGGCGCCGGTTGCGGCAAGACGATGCTCGCGATGGAGTTTCTGGTGCGAGGCGCGCGCGATTTTGGCGAGCCAGGCGTATTCATGTCGTTCGAAGAGACCGCGGATGATCTTCGGCAGAATGTTTCGTCTCTGGGCTACGATCTCGACGCGCTGACCGCACAGAAGAGATTGCTGATCGACCACGTCCGTGTGCTGCGCAGTGAAATTCAGGAAACCGGCGATTTCGACCTCGAAGGGTTATTCATCCGCCTTGGATCCGCCATCGACGCGATCGGCGCCAAGCGCGTTGTGCTGGATACGCTGGAAGCCTTGTTTGGTGGATTCTCGAACACTGCAGTTCTCCGCGCAGAACTGCGACGGCTATTCGATTGGTTGAAAGAAAGAAGAGTTTCCGCAATCATCACAGCCGAACGAGGCGAAGGCACACTGACCAGACAGGGACTGGAAGAATATGTCTCGGACTGCGTAATTTTGCTTGATCATCGTGTCGTCAACCAGCTAACTGCGCGACGGCTGCGTATAGTCAAATATAGAGGCAGCGTTCATGGGACAGACGAGTACCCGTTTCTGATCCGGAAATCGGGCATTTCCGTCATTCCGATAACGTCATTGAGCTTGGAACACAAGGCGTCCAGCGAGGTAGTGTC
>JBDTWV010000286.1:0-4423 GCA_040006495.1 Dokdonella sp. | reverse complement strand
GCCGGCGGTCGAACGCCGCGCGGCGATGGCGCAATGGTCGGGCGTGGGCGCGCATCTGTCAAATGGCAGCTCCGTGGCGGCGTCGGCGCTCTCCTACGGGCGTCATGGTCGCCAACCGATTGTCGGTTGCCCGCCGCCTGCGCAGACTCCGTACGCGGTTGCTTCTTGTTCAATCAAACTAACAGGAGAAATTCATGGATCTGGTCTGGACCATCGTTATCGGATTTGTCGTCGGGCTTATCGCCAAAATGATCACGCCGGGACGCGATCCCAGCGGTTTCTTCATCACCGCGGCACTGGGCATCGCCGGAGCATTGCTCGCGACGTTCATCGGACGGTGGTCGGGGTACTACGCAGCCGGACAGCCTGCAGGCTTTATCGCGTCCCTCATTGGCGCCGTCGTCGTCCTGCTGCTTTATCACCTGGTGTTCCGCAATCGCGCGATCGGGGGAAGCTGATGAATCTGCAATCGATACTTGCTCAATATGTTGGCGGCGCTCCCACGACCACGGCCAATGTCGACAGCCACTTTGACACGGCAACGCGCGAACTGCCCCCGCAAGTCGTCGGCCAGGGCGTAGCCGAGGCCTTTCGTTCGGATCAGACGCCGCCGTTTGGACAAATGATGGGCGATCTGCACAGCCGCTCGAACCCGCAGCAGCAAGCTGGAGTGTTGAATCAGATCCTTGGGTCGCTCGGGTCAGGTGCCTCGTCCGGAGTGGTCGGCGGAATCCTGGGGCGCATTTTCGGAAACAGCGCCGATGCGAATCCGACGCCTACAACCTTGACGCCCGAGCAGGCTTCGCAACTGACACCCCAACAAGTCAACGATATCGCGACGCATGCTGAAAAGCAGAACCCCGGAATCATCGACCGTCTTGGCGAATTCTATGCACAGCATCCGCAACTGGTGAAGACGCTGGGCAGCGCGGCGCTGGCGATCGCGTTGGCAAAAGTCGCCAACCGAATGCGCGCCTGAGAAACCCTGCACTTATTGCGGCGAAGCCTCCGTCGCAGGGACGGACTTCGTACGAAATTCCTGGTTATCGACTTTGGCCTGCCGCGCGCTGCGGGCGCGCTCGAAATTGGCAATGACCTGCGCGCCCAGCAGCAGCACGATTGCTGCGATCTCAACGCTGAGCAAAATCGCGATCGCCGTGGCGAACGAGCCGTATACAACCTGAATCTGCGAGATTGTCGAGTAGTACCAAAGCAGCACGTGACGTGTGATCTCCCATAGCACACCCGCAGCAATGCCCCCCACCAGCGCGTGCTGCCAGCTCTTGCGTCCGACCGGCATGACCAGGTAAATCGAGGTCAGCACCAGAATTTCTCCCGCAACGCCCATCATGTACAACAGCGCCGCGGATAGCCACTCATACGAATGAATGACACCCAGCAATGAGAATTCACGCGTCGCCAACACCGCGAGTCGGCCGGAAACGATGCTGGCAAACAGCAGACCGACGCCCAGAAGAACTACGAACGCATACGGGAGCAGCGCCGAGATGATGAAGTGGCGACGCCGGATCGCAACGCGATGGATGAAAATGACCGACATCGCATTTTCAAGAACGGTGAACGCCATCGCGCTGAAGAACAGCATGCTGATCAGCAGGAATGGACCCAGCGACTCGCGATGCGCCAAGACCACGCGCAGCTGCTCGATCACTGCCCGAGCCTGGCCCGGAACCAGAAATCCCAGATATTTGGTGAGCGTGGAAAAGAGTAGCCGCTGATCGATAATATGCGAGAGGCCGATCAGCACCAGGATCAGCAGCGGAACCAGCGACAGCAGTGTGTAATAAGCGACCGCGCCGGCGAGGAGCAGACCCTGATTCGCCCGGAACGACTTCAGCACGTCGAGCGTAAAGCGCCACAGCGTGCCGGCCCCCCGCAACAGAAATGCGGATCTGCTTTCGGAGGTGGCTGAGAGCGGGCGGGTGACCATGTCGATGTCCCGGAACGAGTGCGAGGAATTCGACGACGACGAACAGCGGCCCTATCTGTGCCTTGTGTCGGGCGGCTTCGGCCAGCCGCTCGCCGGCTTCTTTTTCTGGAGCGCCGATTTCACGGCGTCTTTCAAGCTCGCGGAACCTCGCTCCGGCTCAGGAACCGGCGCCGAAGGAGGTGTCGCAGGTCGCGTTGTCATGGCAATGAGTCCAGCGCCCGGCCGCTACAGCGCCGCACAGAACACGATGCCTTCATCGCGCCAGCCGATCGCCACCATTTGTGCGATGTCGGAGGCGAACGACGAGAAGCGATGATTCGAGTCCCATGGATTCTTCGGCCCGCTTGCCGGGTAGGCGTTGTTGTAGGCGCGAAACTGCGGCTGCGTATTGGCAGGACACGAGCGCGTGCCATCAGCGGCGATCAGCGGCGGCGTGGTCGAGAAGCCCACTCCTTCGTAGTTCCACTGCTGCGCAGTCGTCGGCGCCGGCGTGACCTGCGCGGCCTTCAGCGCATTGCACTCGTTCTCATCGACGGTGAAGAAGTGCGAATTCGGCCCGGGTGAAATCGAACCGTAAAACCGGCAGACCGCCCGTGTACCGCCGGCGAGGAAATGCCGGCCCGTGCGCGCGAATTGGCCGGCGGCTCCGGCATCCACCGCATATTGTTCGGCGGTGTCCGACGAGTAGAAATAGTGCCCGCCGGGAGAGTTTGGAAAATCGGCCGTGTTGACGTACTCGACGACCAGTTGCTTCGCGGTCGAGTCGAATGCGTCGAGCGGCCGGGTGCCACGGACGTAGCGGGTCGCGAACGTCGAGGTCTTGAAATAGTTCGACGTGCTGCCGTTGGTGAAGTTGACCAGCCATGCGTTTTCCGGCGCGCGCGCGTACGTCGTCGAAGTCCAGAAGTAGGCGACGGGGGTTGCGGGAAAGAGGGTGCGATTGATCGCCGGGCTGGACCCGCACGTCTCCACCAGCGACTCGAGCTCTTTCTTGCTGGGCAGGCGCCAGTCGGAGTAGCCGGCGGTGGCGTCGTTGACGGATCCGGCAAGCGCGGCGGTCCAGTTCGACAGGGCGACCGCGCCAGTCGCACATTGCGGGCCCGAGAGCCCCTGCACGCACGCTTTCCACATCAGACCGGTCAGGTTGTGCGTAACGGTACCGTCGCCATTGTTGGTGAACGCGATGGTCGGCGTCGCGGCGCTGGCCTGGGCATTCGGGTTGCCAGCGGCACATTGCTGGGCGATCGCTTCAAACGCGACAGCCTGCATTGCAACCACCGCGGCCAGGACTACTCTAATTTTGTGCATGACTACTCCTGTCGGATGCGGCACGGGCAACTGAATCAAAACGAACCGCCACGGACCAGGCGCACTGCGTTGACGAGGGATTTGTCACCGGAATTGTCGAAGCCGTCGGCAAAACTGACGAACCAGGCATTGGTCGGATCGGAAGCGTACGGCGTCCCGGTCCAAAACGGCGATGCGGTCTGATTCGGAAAGTACGAGGCGTCGATTGCCGGAACGCTGCCATCGGCGAACACCAGCGTGAGCATCTCGCGCAGCGTCGGCAGGCGCCAATCCGTATACGTGCAAAGCGCGATCGCGTTGACGGCGTTGGTGAAGGTTTGTGTGTTGCAGGCATTCCCCGGCAGGGTGCTATTGCAACTGTTGATACCCGCGGACCCGGCGGCTCCACCGTTGGTCGCGGCAGTCGTGTCGTACCAGGTGTAGGTGTGACCGCTGTAGCGCAGCGTCGAAAACTGGCCGCTCTTCACTTCCCAGGTCAGGCCGGTGATGTTGTCGCGCGTGCAGCCCCAATCGCCGGCCGCGTCGCCCAGCGCCGTGCCGGCCGCCACGACGTTGCCGTTGTTGGCGATCTTCGTGTAGTCGAAACCTTTGGCGCCGGCGCCTGTTTTCGGCAGCTTCGCCGTCGCCGCCGCAGCGTCGCGCCCGAAGCGACAATCCTGCCGCGGAGATGAACCGGCGTCCGCCGCGGCGCTTCCCGCGTTCGATGCATCCACCGCGTCGGCCACATTGCCGTTGTAGCAGGTGTCCTGTCCGGTGTCGGGAAGGTTGGCGGCGTGCAAAGAAACGGTAGTCAGCCAGGAGGCCGCCAGGATTGCCGCGGTGAGACGAGTCATAGCGATGCCTTCGATGCGATGCGAATCATGTTGAGCCTTGAGTGGAGCAGCGCCCGAAGAACGGAGCGCAATCGTTAGCCTACTATACGCGAGGCTCCACGAAACGAGTGTGCGGCAACGCGCTTTGCGCGTCGTGGCAAAGCCTGGACCCGTGCGGAAATCGATGGTCTCGACCATCCGCCGTGAACGCGCCCTAGTAATCCAGCCACTCCAGGTCCGCCACTCTGGCGCGCCCGCGTATGCGCTCGATCGTTTCGGTGATGACGCTGATGTTATTGTCGAACGAACCATGCGTCGCATTCGCATGATCGTTCTCCCGCGTCGTGACGAT
>JBDTWV010000285.1:0-4434 GCA_040006495.1 Dokdonella sp. | reverse complement strand
GCTCGATGCGCGCCGGCTCGTCGCACTTGATCAGCGCGTGGTAGTCGGCGAGGAACAGGAAGCTCTCGACACCGGGCTCGCGGCTCGCGGCGATCGCCGGGCGGATCGCGCCGACGTAATTGCCGAGGTGCGGCGTGCCGGACGTGGTGATGCCGGTGAGGATGCGTCGTTTTTCGGTGGTCACGCGCGGGCTGTCTGCAGGACGGGGCCAGCAGTGTACGGGAAGGCGCGCGCGGGCTTAACCCCGCGGCGCGTGGCGATGCGTTGCATGTCTTCGTTCATCCCAAGGAGATCTGCCATGCGTACTATCCTCTGCGCCACCCTGCTCGCGAGCGCGATTGTGTCCACGTCGGTGCACGCCGGCAGCCTGCTCGACCTGGCGGTCGTCGACCGCGACACCGGCACGACCCTGCCGACCTATGCTGAGAACGGCAAGTTGTACGTCGCCGGCACGCCAGGCCATCGGTATTCGGTGCGCCTGTCCAATCGCAGCGGCGGTCGCGTGCTTGCCGTGCTCAGCGTCGACGGCGTCAACGCGGTCAGCGGTCAGACTGCAAACCCGGATCAGACCGGCTACGTGCTGGGTGCGTGGCAATCGACCGAGATCAGCGGTTGGCGCAAAAACCTCAACGAGGTCGCACAGTTCAACTTCACCGCGCTGCCGAACAGTTACGCCGCGCGCACGGGCCGCCCGGCGAATGTCGGGGTGATCGGCGTGGCGGTGTTCGCCGAACGCATGCCGGCCTGGCGCGAACGCGAGGCCATCGCGCGCGAGGCACCGCCCACATCTGCACCCGCGCCAGCACCGGCGCAGGAACGCAGCGCGGACCAAGCCTCTGCCAGCGTGCAGCAACAGCCGGCGAAGTCGGCCGCGCGGACCCAGTCGGAAGGGTTCGCGCGCCGTGACGAACGCCTCGGCACCGGGCACGGCGAGCGCGAATTCGCGCATGTCGACCAGACGACCTTCGAGCGCGCCTCACGCCAGCCGGCCGAGACCGTCGCGATCTGGTACGACAGCTATGCCAATCTGGTTGCGCAGGGGATCATCGAACGGCCGATCGCACGCCACGTGCCACAACCGTTTCCGTCGGCATTCGTCCCCGACCCATCACCCGCATCGCGCTGAATGTCCAGGCGCGCTGGATGGGTCGACACACGCCAAAGTGAGTGCCTATTGCCAAGAATAAGCCTCGGGACGCATTGAAATTCAGTCTCTGGAACTAGGTCTACCTGCACTTTCCTGTCGGCTTAAAGCCTGCGATAAAGCGGGTTCGCGCGGGTCCAAGGGAGTCCTGCGCCGCCCCCGAGGAAACCTGCAATGAGAACGATATCCATCGTGCCGGGCTTGCTTGCGCTCGCGATCGCCAACAGTCTGGCGGCGTCGGCGCAAGCGCAAAACGTGCCCGAACCCACCGACGATACGCCGCCCAATGCATTGCCCAAGATCAATGTCCGCGCGCGGAACTCGGACGACACCCGGCCCAAGTTGCAACACATCATGCGCGAGGTCGATGGACCCTTGATCACGGTCACCAAGAAGACCTCGATCACCAAGGTCGACAATATCCCGACCGTGGCCAACAACAATCTGCGCGAACTGTTCGCGCAGACACCGGGCCTGTTCTATTCGGAACAGCAGACGCCGGGGCAGACCAACTTCAGCTATCGCGGCATTGGCAATCCGCAGGAATCGGAGTTCGTGACCGTACTGCTCGATGGCATTCCGCTTGAGTCCGACTGGATCGGCTACCCGACGATCTATACGTTTCCGCTGCCGCAGACCCTCAGTGAAGTGCAACTGATCCGCGGCGGCAGCTCGCTGTTGTACGGCCCGGAGCCGCCACCGGTGGTGAACCTGATCAGCCGCAAACCGGTCGCCGATCGCGCATTGGCGGGCTATTCCGAAAACATCATTGGCAGCAACGGCTTGTTTGCGACGTTCAACCAGCTGTCCGGCACCTCAGGGGTGTGGGATTACCTCGTCGACGTGAACTACCGCCAGACCGACGGCCAGCGCGACAACGGCGATTCGACGCTGCGCGGCTTGGACATGCACGTCGGCTATCGGCCGGACGACGTCTCGTACACCGCACTCGATTTCCACGTCTACGATCTCAACGCGGGCACGCCCGGCTTGCTGACCTATTCGCAGTTCGCCGCGAACCCGGATCTGACCAGCACGCCCTACGATCACGTGTGGACGAGCCGCTACGTGCTGAGCCTGACCCATGAGCGCCACTTCGACGAGGACACCGAGCTCGTCGCGAAATTGTGGACCGGTTATCAGGACAACGCAGCGCGTTCGCAGGATCGGGGGGCGGCGCCGACCACGACGACGCTGCAGGACGACCAGTTCCGGTTCGCCGGCCTCGACGCGCGCCTCGTGCATCATTGGGGGCGCGGCAATGCGTTCACGGTCGGTACCACGCTGTACCACTCGGATGCACCGTTCCGGCAGTGGACCGATCTGGGCTTGTCGTCCGGACAGTACGTCCGTTCAGGTCGCGCCTGCGACCCACGCCCGAACGGCACGCCGCCAGATTCCAATTGCGCACGTCTGCGTCAGTCTCGCTCGACCGACTACGGCGCGATCTTTGCCGAAAACGTTTTCCGCTTCGCCGGCAACTGGCACCTGGTGCCGTCGGTGCGCCTCGATCGTGAGAAAGTCACAATCAACGAGACGATCAAGCCGGTCAACTTGACCCGCGATCTGGTCGACCGCAGCGTGTCACACACGGTGCCACTATTTGGCCTCGGCGTCGGCAACGACTTTGGCCACGCCAACGAAACCTATTTCAACGTGTCGCAGGGCTGGCGCCCGGTGCGCTATTTCGATGTGGGCTCGCCGTTTGGCAATACCTCGGCGGGCGCAATCAACGATCCCGACCCGACGCACGTGGTGTCGTGGGAAGCAGGTGTGCATGGCACGCCGGCCGATGGATTGTTCTATGACGCGAGCGTGTTTCTGGTCAACGTGAAGGATCGTATCGAGTCGCAGCAAATTCCGAATGCACCGCAGGGCAACACGATCAACGTCAACACCGGCGACACGCGCCACCGGGGCTTCGAGGGCCAGATCGATTACGACTTCCTCGCCGCGCAAAACCCGAAGACGACCCGGCATTTGTCCGTATTCGCGAACCTCAGCTTGCTGCACGCCGAGTTCACCTCATCGCTCAAGCCGGAAAATATCGGCAACACGCCCGCGTTCTCACCGAAGTATCTTGCGCGCATCGGCGTCGCCTACCGCGAAGACAAGAAACTGAAAGCGGCGTTGTCGGTGGTCTCGGTGGCGAGCCAGTTCTACGCTGACTCCAACACAGCCGCCACGGCACCATTCCTAACGCCGGCCAAGGTGCCGTCATATACGGTGGCCGATCTGTCGGCAGACTATTGGGTATTGCCGCAGGTCCGCGTATTGGGCGGCATCTCGAACCTGACCGACCGCAACTACTACTCGCGCGTGTTCTTCAGTGGCGGCATCGAACCCGCGCTCGGGCGCACCTACTACATCGGCGCATCCTACGAGTTCTGAGTGTGGTGACGTCGTAGGGCGCGGTTCGCCTTGAGTCCCGAGCTTGTCAATCGTGACAGGCTCGGGACTTACGGAACACGGACTTTAAGAGCGACGCTTCCGCGTGTCGCGACGCTCGGATTTTCACACGCTGTTGGCACAATCCATGTGAACGATGTGCGATCGTGCGCGCTGATTATGGAGGTTTGGTTGTGCACCGACTTTTTGTAGCTGCTCTGATCGTGGCAGCCGCACCCGCCGTTGCTGCAACGGACTCGCTGGTGCTCAGCCCATCGCAACTGGATCAGCTCACCCACCTGCAGTCCGGTACCAGCATCGTCCTCGGCGGATTCCCGGATGGCCGCGGCAGTACGGCGAGCCTTAGCTTCGAGCGCCTGGACGTGTACGCGCCGGGCGCGCGCGTGGTGGTGGTCGACGCAAGTGGCGAACACGACGTGCCGCGCAGCGAGCGCATCCATTTGCTTGGCGCAGATGCGTCCAACACGCTGCGCGCGAGCCTCGCGTTCGACCCGGGTTTTGACCATGTCACGGGCATTGCTTCGACGCCATCCGGTACCTTTGCCATCGGTGCGCAGCACGACGAGCGCGGCACCCACATACAGGTGATTCCGATGCAGGAGACCCTGCCGCCGGGCGTCGTGCCCGAAATGGTCGCTGGCGATGACGCGCTGCCGAGCGGTAACGCGCCGCCTTCAGCCTTGGCCATCGCGCTCGCTGCGATGGCCCCCGCCGCGGCCCCACGCGGGGCCGTAGTCGCTATCGACACCGACACCGAATTCCTTTTGAAGCGTTTCAGCAGCAACACGTCTGCAGCGACCAGCTGGATCGCAGACCTGTTTGCTGCGATGAACGTGATGTACCAGCGCGACCTCAATGTCACTCTGCAGCAGGGCACGACC
>JBDTWV010000284.1:0-4441 GCA_040006495.1 Dokdonella sp. | reverse complement strand
ACAACCATGCTGTCGACCACTTCGGACCATTTCGCGGTGTCGGGCTTTGCATAGTTGATGGCACGAGCCGAAATCGCACCGAGAGCCATGAGTTGCTGGTGGTCGAGATAGACGCTGTCGCCTTTTGTGCCTTCGAATGCCCGACCCTCCAGTGAGTTGGGCGCTGCGGGCGTAAGCAATGCGGGGGCGTCCTTGTTGCGTCCATAGCTGCCACCCAGCGCCGTGAATCCGATCACGGCGGCCTTGTCACCCTGCAGTGCGTGCACGAAAGAACCCAGCGGCATACGGGTGTTGGCGAAAAATGGGAGGCGTTTCGCCGCGTGGATTGTTGCGCACCAGACGATGATCTTGTTTCGGTCTGCCCTGTGTGAACGATGCCAGACAAAGTTGTCGTACATCGCTTCGTCGCGGTGGTTGAACGAACCATCCGGTGGCGCTTCCATCTGACGAAGGAAATTGTCCGCCATGGCGGCGGCCGCGGCATTCTTGCTCGCATGTCCACTCGCGGAAATGCCTTTCTGCATATCGATCGCGCAGTTTCGCAGGGCGGTGCGGTCGCTTGGCAATTGCTCGCCCTTGGCATAGGTCCAGTTTGTCAGCTGATGGACGGTCGAGGTGCACTGCGTTCGGCGAGGTTCTGCGAGAAACGCCGATAATTCGATGGGCAACGTGGACATCTGGTACAGCGAGGTCGCGCTGCCAAGTTGAAGATCCAGGCCGGCAAGGTAAACCGTCCCGGCGTTCGCCTTGTTGTACAGAAACGCAAACAGCGGATCTACCTCGCTGGTCGTTGACCAAAGGCCGCCGACAGCATTCGCGAGCATCTCGGGGGACGCGCTTCTGCGCTCGATCTGCCGCTGCAGATCGAGGAAGTCATAGATCGAACTTTCGAAGTAGACCGCATTGAACCCGCATTCGTTGATCAGGCGTTTGACGAGCTCCCCCTTGACCGAAACGGTGACGCCGCTGCCGTGATTGCCATCTTCGCCAAGCAGTACGGTTTGCTTGTTGCACGCATCAGCGACAAGATGATCGATTGCGTTGGACGAAACAGGAGGCGGTACGCCGCTGGCGGCGGTCACCGTTGTCGAAAACGTGCAGAGCGCATGGAAGATCAACGCTTGTGCGCCGCATGCGGCAATCGTCACGCGAGGAGGTTTCACCATTATGGGTGGTCTCTTTCATCTGGAATTACGCTTTTACGCATCACTTTTGAACACGCCGATGGAGTGCTCGCGGTTGCCGAGCGCGGCGGGCTCGCGCAGGAGATTCCACTCAAGCCTCAGCGCAACGGGTGTGGATAGGCAAACGGAACGTAGTTCGCTGGCGCGTGTTCGAAATAGTCTCTGTTTGGCTGCAAATACGGCTGGCACGCTGTGGAAACCCGAACGCCTGGATCGTTCGGATTGGTTTCGCGCTCGTTGTTCCAGATATAGGCTTCGCGCGTCTGCGAGGGGAGGGGATAGGTTCCCACGCATTGCTCATTGGACAGGTCGATTTCGTAGGGGATCATCAGCAGACGATTTTCGAAGACAACTCCGTCACCACCGCGCGTGGCGATACCGTCGGACGTGTGGCTGCGCGGACCTGTCAGCAAGGTGTTGCGATAGATTTCCCAGCTTCGCGAGCCCGTCAATCCGTCGCTCAATCCATGCGCGTCGAGCCGGCCATAATCGCCTGCTCGGTCGGTGGCTACCAGTGTATTGTGGCGCGCGACGTAGCGTGATCCGCAGTTCGATGCAACGTCATGTCGATTGTCGTGGAAAAAGCTGTCTTCGATGAAGACTGCATCACGCGTTCCAAGCGTAAGGGGCGGCCACGCATCGGAACTGCATTTGCCGTAGACCACAACGCCGTATCCGTAGCAGTGTCCAGCACCGTGTGGCTGACACTTGTAGTTGGACAGAAAATCGCTGCGGTACACGACGCCACGTTGCGGGGCGCCGTTGATGGACAGTCCGGAATTGGAGAACTTCGAGAAGGTCGTGTCGTGCACCTTGAAATCGATGCAGCCGTTGGACAGCAATAACCCGGAATCCTTGTCGTTGTCTCGTTCGTCAACGCTCTGAATTGTATCGTCATTACCGATGAAGTTGATTCCGGATAGCTCGACGGTTTTTCCGTTACTGCAATCGAACTCCAGCAGGAACGTCTCGTCACCCTGGACGAGTGCGGAGCGCCTGATTGTTGTTGCATCGCGACCGGTGCCGACTAATTTGATGCCGGCATTGCCCTTGACCTCGCTGCTGCCCCAATCGCAGTCTTTGGCTGGCAGCTGTATCGTCGTACCGGCAGAGGCTGTGTTGAGGGCTGTTTGCACGACACTGGCCGAGCAGTCCGTCAGAATGACGACAGGTTCGAAATCGTCGGTGAAGATGCGCGAGTCGCCAGGAACCGCGATGGCTGCGCCGCTACTTTCGAAGGCATAACGCAGCACCGTTGCCGGAAAGCCGGTTGGCTTTGTCGTCTGTATTTCAACATAGCCATAATTCGTAATGCCGCGTTCCTCATTGAGAAAGCGCACTCCGACCACATGGATACCACCGCCGCGAAATTGCGCAGCCAGTAGCCCATCGGCTGTCCCGAAAGTGCTCGACGGACCGATCACTTCAGCTTCGCCCATGGCTGTGGGATCGTTGTTGATCGCTACCACGGAAGACACGCCCATCTCGTAGAAACTCAGCGAGCCCTCGGCATCTGCGTACGGATTGAAATCCCACCCGTCGTTTGCGTCCTCGCCGGTAACGAGGTTCAAGTAAAGGCCATCGGTGGTCACAGGGATGTCCAAGTGCATCGGGCCACTGTCGAGGACCAACGCTTCTGCATTCAAGGCGACCAGAGCAAGTATCGACGACGCCAGCGTGCTGATTGTGAAACGCAATGATTTTGATGGAAACCGCATGGCGCCCTTCCTCCCCATGGCATTCGACCCCAAAGCTTCTCATGCCGAGCTTAGCGCGCAGATCATCAAATCTGTGGATATCCGTGCCAAGCCAACGCCGAGGCGACCTGTAAACGGCCGGTCAGCGTGAAAGGCGAAGGGCCAATCGCCATTCCGGCGTGATAGTTTTGACGTGTCCACGTGCGGGACCTGCCGGCGAGCTGGCAGGCGAGGCCGTCATGCACATCTTCATCATCCTTGTCGCCGCTGGTTGTGCCTGTTCGCAGTGCTCTGGCAGTCGTTTTCTGGATGGGCCTGAAGGTCCTTGCCCAATGCATTCGAGAGGCATGTCTGTCGCACCTTTGGCAACGTGTCGTCGACGGGTCTTGGTAATATGTATACTCGATCGCATGACGGCGGAGCTAAAGGGTGTAAGAAATCAGGCGTCTGCAAGGAGATATCTGATGACACAGCGTGACGCACGATCCGAGGCCGCTGCATCGGTGGCAATGACCTGCGAGGACGCCGCTGACTGGTACGCGCGCCGGCCGTGGATTGCTCACTACCCACGCTTCATGCGCAGCGATCTGGACATCATGCCCGATGAAACCATGCTTTCGTTGCTGCTGTCGGCCTGCGAACGCTATGCCGACCGGGTTGCATTCGAGCTGGAAGGTGAGGGACTGACCTATCGCGAATGGCGACGCCAGGCGGACTGTCTGGCGCGTTTTTTCGTCCACGAATGGAAGCTTGAGGCCGGTCATCGAATCCTCTTGATGATGCCGAATCTGCCGGCTTACCCGGTTGCGGTGCTGGCGGCATGGATGGCTGGACTGGTGATCATGCCGGTGTATTCGGCAGCCACCATGCAGGAGATCGAAGGGCCGATTGCCGGTATCGGTCCCAAGGCCATCGTCGGCTTGGACGTCCTGATGGGGAAATTCCGCGCGGCCCGTGGTGCGAGTGCCGTGCGTGAGCTGCTGGTGTCGGCCGCGCCGGCCTTGTTCGGCGTTGCTGATCCGCCCCCCGTTGGCACCATCGGCTTCGACGCAGCAATAGCGAAGGGAGCGACACTGGCGCCGGTGCAGCATAGCGTCGGTCCACACGACCTCGCTTTGATGGCCTATACCGGCGGTACGACGGGCGTGTCGAAGGCAGTCAGGATCACGCATGCCAATATGCGCGTCGGCGTTGAAATGCTGCGCACCGCGCTGGCGACCTCGGAGGAGCATGCCAACGCTGACGGTGGACTGGTGATCAGCGTCCATCCGTTTTCGCATGCGGCCGGGATGTCGGTCAATCTGCTCAATTATTCAAGCAAAGGCGTCACCCAACTGCTGTTTCCAAAGATGACTGACGCCGCGGCCGTGGTCGCCGGATGGCGCGGGCGCGCAGTTCAATCGATGCTGGCTGGACCGGCTTTCTACAGTCACCTCACGATGACGCCCGGCTTCGCCGAACTCGATTTCTCCGCATTGCACACCGGCTGGGTCGGCGGCATGGCGCTGCGCGCAGATATTCGAGACCGCTGGGAACGCATTACCGGCAAACCGTTGTTCC
>JBDTWV010000283.1:0-4454 GCA_040006495.1 Dokdonella sp. | reverse complement strand
TCATTGAACCACTTGACGGTACCGTTCTGACGATTCGACATCTCTGAAACTCCTGGAAACACAATTGACATCACGATGGCGGAACATTCCGCACCGAGACTGGGTTGCAGGGAGCTAGCGAGGCGAATCGATGAAGCAAATCGGTGAAGATCTGCTGCATCAGGCCACGATTCACAGTGACCCTTGCAAACACAGTGGCCCGACTATACCCGGAATTTTGGGCAAACGCTAACTTTTCGTTGGGACCCCGAAATCGGCGGTCTGACGCGCTGGAACGACCTATCCGATACCCTCGTTCAGGCCTTTCCAGCCACGATATTTACGGTCAGAGCGATGATGATCACGTTGAAGAAGAACGCGATGACGCTCTGCAAAAGCGCGATGTGGCGCATAGGCCGCGCGCAGATCTGCACATCTGATACCTGGAACGTCATCCCTATGACAATCGCGAAATAGGCGAAATCCCAATAATCGGGATTCTTGCCGCCCGGGAAGTCGAGACCGCCGCGCGGTTCCTGCCTCTGGTTGTCACCGTAATACGCATGCGCGTAATGCAGCGCGAACATCGTGTTCATGAACAGCCAAGACAACAGCAGGCTGACCGATGCCAGCACCAGACCGATCACGCCGCCATACTGATCTGCGTGCAATTCGAGGCCTAGCGCAACCAGCACCACGCCGGACACCACAACGCTACTGAGCAGCAGCCCGTACACGCTCTCGTCTTCCTGGCGAGCACGCACACGAATCGACGCCGCATCAGAATGCGAAAACATCCATGCGACGGCACCGAGAAACCCAGTCGACGCGATCGCAAACGAAAGAACGATCGAGCCTGCCGGCCCCATCCCGCCAGCCATGAATGCACCGATCAGCACGAGGAAGAGCAACGCTGCCAGATTGAAGCGCCTGCGCCGGACCACGCGACGGCCCAGCCGCGCCCACCAGCCAGACCGGGCGGATTTCGGTCTCATTGCGGACATCGATTTTGTTTTGCTCACCCTGCGCGGCATGGCGCACTACCCGGAAACGAAGCCAGATATGCCAGGATATCAGTGGCGCATTCCTCGCTTCGCAAAGCCCGTCGAAAGGCTCGCGGGGTGCGCCGCACGATTTCAATCAGACGGTTTTCTTCGCCGCGGCCTTCTTTGCTGGAGCAGCCTTCTTCACCGCCGGTTTGGCCGCCGGTTTGGCGATGGCCGGTTTGGCGCCAGCTTCAGCCTTTTCCGCGTGCGGGCGCGTGTTGCCGTAGCTGCGGATCGCGATCTTGCCTTTCTTGGTCTTGCGGTCGCCCCTGCCCATGGTGACTCCTTGATTGTTTGGGGATAGAAGAGGGCGCGCAGGATAACAGTCTGCGTGCCCTATGCAATAAGGAAGCCGCATCGCCGGCAACCACGCAACCGGCGGCGTGGCGATTTCGCCGGCCGCTTACGGCCCGCAGCGCACGTCCACGCAGCCTGTTTGTTCGAGCTGAACCGTTGCATGCTCGATTCGGAAACGTTCGCGCAGGACTGCGAGAATCGACTTGATCGCCGCATCCCCGTCCGCACCATCGCTAAGCCGCGCGTGCAAGGTGGCCACATGATAGCCGCCGGCCAGCTGCCAGACATGAACATGATGGACATCCGAAACGCCGCTCGCTTGCTGTTTGAGGATATTGCCGACGAGATCGGCATCGATGCCTTCCGGCGCGCCTTCGAGCAAGATATGGCCTGACCGCCGCAGCAGTCGCCACGCGCTGGCGAGAATCAGCAGCGAAACCAGCACCGACGCGACCGGATCGGCCCAGAGCCAGCCGAAATAGCGGATCAGCAACGCAGCCGCAACCGCGCCTAGCGATCCGAACAGGTCGCCCAGTACGTGCAGACGCGCACTCGCCGTATTGAGATCGTCGTGATCATGCCCGCTCAATGCCGACAGCACGAACGCGTTGACCAGCAAGCCGGCCATCGCTACAACGAACATCGTGCCGGACAGGATCGGCTGAGAATCGTGCAGGCGCAGCAGGGCCTCGACGACGATCCAGGCCACCAGCACGAACTGGATCAACGAGTTGCTGTAGCCGACCAAAACTTCGAGTCTGGCGTAGCCGAAACTGCGGCGCGGATCCGCCGGGCGGCGCGAATAGCGCGCGCCGAGCCACGCAAACAGCAGCGCTCCGGAGTCGACCAGCATGTGCGCCGCATCGGCGAGCAATGCCAGCGATCCGGACCACCAGCCACCGACTGCCTCGACCACAAGCATGGTTGCCGTCAACGCAAACGCGAGCAGCAAACGTCGTTCGCGGCGTTCATTGTCCGTCGCATGCACGTGATCGTGAGGGTGTTCGTGCTGATGACTCATGCGCACAGGATCGACGCTGCAGGTAGATCCGACATGCTAGGCAGAGGGGGCGCGGTTACACAATCACCATTATCGCGCGCCCGCTCGTTTCAATGACTGCACATCGCGTCGTGCACATGCCCGTGACTGAGGCGAAGATTGATCAGGTGGGCGAGCGCAATCAGGCTTCC
Organism: Dokdonella sp.; assembly: GCA_040006495.1. GTDB lineage: Bacteria > Pseudomonadota > Gammaproteobacteria > Xanthomonadales > Rhodanobacteraceae > Dokdonella_A. Next base: position 1,941 of record JBDTWV010000283.1, on the reverse strand, counting down.
CCCCATCGCGACCATGACCGCATGCAGGATCGTGCTGTCGTACTCGACCACGATTCCAGCGAACAAGAGTGCGATCCCGGGAAGCAGAAACCAGAACGCACGAAAGCGTTGATGGCGCCGGAATCCAACAATCAGCGCGGTCAACGCCAGCAGGCTGGCGAACGCAATGAACGCATGTTCGAATCGATGATCAGCAAGAAACCCGAGCCCCAGAGCCGGCAGGATCGCGATCACGATCGGCAACAGCGCGCAATGCACGGCACACAGGAACGACGCACCCGCGCCGAAACGATCGACGAGGCGTGCGAATAGCGACGGGCTGGATGGGTGCAAGTTCATGGCAATTCCACCTCACATTATAACGTTACAACAACGGCGTCCATTGACAGAGAGCCACGGGGTTGGCGCGTTCGGCATGACTTCTTGCACGTAGGGCATGGGATGATTGTTATACTATAACATATCGATCATATCTTCCCAGGCTCCGTCCACCCATGAAAAAAACCTCCCTCGCACTATGCATTGGCATCGCTTCCCTGCAATCTGGCGCAGCCACGGCCGAGCTGAGTGTCGTATCCGCACCACAACCCGGCGCGGACGACGCGATGGCCAACATCGACATCGAATCGCGTAATGGCAAGGCTCTGTCCACGCAGGTCGATCAGCAAACGCTCGGCACGGTCAGCGTAACCGCCAGATTGGACCGGGCGCGCAACCAGCTGTCCCCCGACGTGGGCGCGAGCGACTACGTTTTCGACAAGCAAGCGATCGAGCAATTGCCGTTGGGCGCCGCAACCTCGCTGAACCAACTACTGTTGCGCGCGCCCGGCGTTGTCAACGATTCCTACGGGCAATTGCATGTGCGCGGCGATCACGCCGACCTGCAATACCGGATCAACGGCGTGATCATCCCGGAAAGCATCGGCGGCTTCGGCCAGACTCTGGATGTACGACTGATCAAGAGTCTGTCGTTCCTGACGGGCGCACTGCCGGCACAATATGGCTATCGCACCGCTGGTGTCGTCGACATCACGACCAAATCCGGCGCGCCGATTTCGGAAAGCGACAGCTTCGGTGGCAACGTGGGCCTGACCACGGGTTCGTTCGGCACCTGGACCCCAAGCGTCGAACTGCATGGTAGCGATGGGCCGTGGAGCGGGTTCATTACGGCGAGCTATCTGCAAAATGACATCGGCATCGAGAATCCGACCGCCTCGCGCGATGCGATTCACGACCACACGAACCAGTTCAAGAGCTTCGGTTATCTGTCCTACCTGCTGAGCGATGCCGCCCGACTGTCCTTCATGTTCGGCACGACCAACAACCGCTTCCAGATTCCGAACAATCCGGGGCAGGAGCCGGTCTACGCGCTCGGTGACATCACCGATTTCGATTCCAGTACGCTCAACGAACGCCAGAACGAAAACACCCGTTTCGGTGTGTTTTCGCTGCAAGGGACGCTGGACGAGACCAGCTACCAGGTCTCGCTCGGCCAGCGCACCAGCCAAGTGAATTACATGCCAGACCCGATCGGTGATCTCGTCTTCAACGGTGTCGCTGGCACCATCGATCGCAGCAACCGTGCCAACACGCTTCAGGCGGATTTCTCGATGCCAATCGGCGACGCACACTCGCTGCGCTACGGCGTGTACGCCAGTGTCGAGCATCCGGTCTCCAATACCACGTCGCTGGTATTTCCGGCCGACGCGAACGGCAATCCGACCAGCACGACGCCGATCACGATCGTCGACAACGCGCCGCACATCAATGCTCGAACCCAAGGATTGTATGTCCAGGACGAGTGGCGACTCGGCCACAGATTGACCCTCAACTACGGCGTGCGCGCGGACAAGGTCGACGCCTACGTCAACGAAAGCCAGCTCAGCCCGCGCATCGGTGCCGTATACGCGTTGAACGACACGACGACGCTGCACGCCGGCT
>JBDTWV010000282.1:0-4462 GCA_040006495.1 Dokdonella sp. | reverse complement strand
GCGCGACGATCGCGTACGCGGCGCTCGCGGCGGACGCCGGCAAGCGCCTGGGCGGCGGCATCAGTCTCGGCTTCTGCCCGGACCTGCTGATCAAAAAACCGTTCTGCCCCGGCAGCGGTGGCCTGACCCAGCACTGGCAGAAGCAGCCGCCGACCTGGATGTTCGACAAGCGCGACACGGTCAATGTGACCTGGCGCATCCTGCAGGGCGAAATCGATCAGGTTTGTGATCCGAAATTCGCAACGGAATTCGCGGCTGGGCAGAAAGACTCCAAGGCCGTCATGCTGCCGCACGTCGGCCACGGCTTCGGGGTGCCGAAGAATTGGATGCCGCAATTTGTGCAGAGTCTGAAAGAGCTGCCCAGCGCAGCGCACTGAAGCGTGCCGTCAGTGGGCACCTCGCGATCCGGCTGGACATGTGCAGCGATAGCGACAAGTGTCGCCAAAACCGACAAATAGCTGCATTGGAATGCGCATTTCAAGGATGATGCGAGGCAGATGAGCATCGCACCCGAATCTTCGATCCCTGCACCGCCCGCCGCGCATGGCTGGGCGGCGCGCCTGCGTTGGCTGGTGCCGCTCGCCTTCCTCGGCGTGATCGGCTGGCTGCTCGTGCACGGCGTCGATGAATTCGACCTGCCGGAAATGCAGCGCACCCTGCTCGCGGTGCCGACGCTGCCCGCGCTCGGAATCGCGCTGCTCGCGTTGTTCGCGGTCGCGTTCACCGGTTCGATCGACGTGCTCGTCGCGCGCTGGCTGGGTCTGGCGATGCCCGCACGCGACGTGCTCCGGCTTGCATTCGTCGCCAACGCGCTCGCCAACGTGCTCAATCTTTCCGGTGCGGTGGGCTCTGGCGTGCGCCTGCTCGGCTTCTCCGCGCGCCGCATCGAATTGCCGATCGGCGCCGCCCTGGTTGGCATGCAGGTGTTGTCGCTGCCGCTCGGTTTATCGGTGTTGATCATCGCCATGCTTTCGCTCGGCTCGGCGCCAATCACGCCGAGCGCAATGACGCACTGGCTTGCACTCGGCGTTCTATTCGCCGCCGCCTGCTATTTGCCAGCGTTTTTCGTCCTGACCACGAAGCGCCGGCTGATGCGCTGGCTGCCCCGCGGTGTCGATCTTCCGCCGCTACGGCTGAAACTCGGCCTTGCCGCGCTGTCGTTCATCGATTGGGTGCTGAGCGCCGCCGTGCTGTATGCCTGCCTGTATGTCTCCGGCGCCCATGTGAAACCCGGACCGCTGCTCGGCAGTTTCGCAGCGGCGCAGACGCTGGGTCTACTCAGCCTGATTCCCGGCGGATTTGGCGTTTTCGACGGTCTGATGCTGCTCGCGCTGACCACCGGCGGCTACGACAACGCGCAAGTCCTGTCTGGCCTGTTCCTGTTCCGCATCACGTACTATCTGGTGCCCCTGTTGAGCGGTCTGTATGTCGGTTCCGGCATGCTCGCCGGCGGACTTCGCCTGCCGATGCTGGCGCGTGCCAGCGATCGGCTGCGTACGCATCCGCTGTTCGGGATGCTGGGCCTGCCGGCCAGCCTGCTCGCCGGGTTCGGCATCCGCTCGCTGGCGGTGCTGACTTTCGGCGCTGGTCTGGTCTTGCTCGCCTCGGCCGCAATTCCGGCCGTGCACGAACACAGCGTGGTGGTGCGCGCGCATTTGCCACTCGCCGCGGTCGAAGGCTCGTACTGGTTGTCGGTTCTTACCGGCGTGCTGTTGCTCGGCCTCGGTCGCGGGATCGATGGACGCTTGCGCGTTGCCTACGGATTGGCGCAGCCGTTGCTGGTGGTCGGTGCGATCCTCGCGGTCACCAAGGGTCTGCACTTTGGCGAGGCCCTGTTCCTGCTCGCGATCGCATTGCTGCTGCGCATGCGCAAGCGTGAGTTTACCCAACGCGCGATGCACCTGACTTCGTTGACTACGTTCACCTGGCTGGTCGGGATGGTCGTGGTCGTGCTCGCGTTCTTTGCGGTCGGCGTGTGGTCGGTGCTCGGCGACGACAGTTTCGACCTGTGGTATTTCGGCTTCGGCGAACATTCCTCACGTCTTGCGCGCGGACTCTTCGCGGCCGCACTGGGTCTGCTGACCTATTTGATATGGCAATCGTTCGCAGTGCGCCGGCCGCCGTTGAAACTGCCCGATCACGCCGAGCTTGAACGCGCACGCGCGATCTACCTCGAACACGGCGGCGGCGAATTCGCGCACCTGTCATTCATGGGCGACAAGCATTTGTTCTGGTCGGCCGACAACCACGCGGTGGTCGCGTACGGCGCGGTGCGCGATCGCCTTGTCGCGCTGGGTTCACCATCGGGGCCGGAGAGCGCAATCAAGCGCGCGATCCTCGATTTTCGCCACTTCGCCGATACGCAGGATCGCGTACCGATCTTCTACGAGGTCCTGGAGCCGGATTTGTCGCTGTACCACGACCTTGGTTTTGACCTGTTCAAACTGGGCGAACTGGCGACCGTGCGCCTGAGCGAATTCACGATGGCCGGCAAACGCTGGGAGGACCTGCGCCAGGCGAGCAACCGCTCGATCAAGGAAAACCTGACGTTCGAACTGCTCGAACCGCCGTTCGACACCGTCCTGATGGCCGACCTCGAACGCGTTTCCGACGAGTGGCTCGCCGACAAGGACGCTCACGAGAAAAGTTTTTCACTCGGCCATTTCGATGCGGGCTATTTGGCATGGAGCCCACTCGCGCTGGTGCGCAGATCCGGCCAGCTGATCGCATTCGCGAATGTGCTGCCGCCTTACGGCCCGAACGGCACCGCGAGCGTGGATTTGATGCGCCATGTCAACGACGCACCGCGCGGCACCATGGATTTCCTGTTCGCGCGCGTCATGCAGTGGGCCAAAGACAGCGGGTATGAAACCTTCAGCCTCGGCATGGCGCCGCTGTCCGCAGTCGGCGACAACCCGTATGCACGGGTCAACGAACGCCTTGCCGCGCTCGCATTCCAATACGGTGGGCGCTTCTACAACTACCAGGGTTTGCGCCGCTACAAGGAAAAATTCGTGCCGGACTGGACTGGCTCGTACCTCGCGTATCCGCGCGGCCTGTGGATGCCCAGCCTGCTGATCGACATCGCCGCGCTGGTCGCCGGAGGCTATCGACGCTTCATCGTCGGTGGCCGTTAGCCGACGCCGATCAGGCCGGGTCGATGCGCTCGATCTGATCGCGCGCCAGCACATAGGTCGCGCTGCCACCGTACTGTTTCACCGACAAGGTGACGTGGCGCGCGTCGGCGCGTTTGACGATGCCCAGATGGACGCGCTGATTGCGCGTCAACACGCGCACGCGCAAGCCGACATCGTTCGGCAGATCCTCGAAACGGATGCCGGGCCCAGGATCGAGCGGCTGCGCGGCGCCATTCTCACTCGGCGCAACCGGCTGCAAAGTGACCGTCGCAATCGACGGCGTGGCGCTATCGGTGTTCGCCGCTGTGGGCGGGTCGGCGCGCACCGCGCTCATCCCCACAAACGCGCAGGCTGTCAACACCAGTCCAACGATCGTGCATCGAGAAGAACTTCGAGTCATGGCCTTGCCGCGGTAGTTGCAACCTCCATTATACGAGTCAACCGCGCCTTTCACGGTGCAACCTGCGCCTGTGCCGGCAGACTGCGCGCGATCAGCGCACCCAGCGCCGCATAGTCGCCCTCGTAGTGATGCCCACCCGGCAATGACGCGACCCGCACATTCGACGGCTGCGGTTTCAGGCAGAAACTGTCGTCTTCGTCGGCGCCGTGCACGCAGACCAGTGGCAGCTTGGTAGTTGCGATTTCCGGACCGATCGGCAGGGTGCCTTCGTGGTGGGTCGAGCCGAACCAGTCGCCGACGTGGATCTCGAAGACGGCTTCGTCATCGGGCGAAATCATTACGCCGCCCTGCACACGTTCACGCACTGCTTCGGGCAGGCGGTTGATCGCGACCGGGACCAGGCTGGCACCGAAGGAATAGCCGATCAGCACGAACCGCGCGGCCGGGTCGGCCTTGCCATAGTGCGCAATCACGCGTGCGATCGCGCCAGCAAACCCGTCGGCACTCTGCTTTTGCCAGAAATATTTCAGCGTCGAGAAGCCGATCACGCGGGTGCCTTGCGCGGTCAGCGCGTCGGCGACGCCGCGGTCGAGGCCGGCCCAACCACCATCGCCGGTGATCACGATCGCGATCTGATGGCTCGCGCTGGCGGTAGGTGCAATGTCGGTCAACGGCAGGTCGGCGACATCGTCCGGCAATGCGCGCACGGCAGCGTCCTCGCGCTGGCGCCAGCGCTGATAGGCGAGACCGACGTCGGTGCCGGCCCCGGCCGACGCGGATGGCGCCAGCACCAGTGCCAACGTGTTCCACGCATTTTCGAGGATGCCCCCCAGGTCGGTGATCCGCGCCTGTGTCGCGAACGGCCGTGGCAGCCAGCGCAACGGCAGTTTGGCGACCGGCACCACGCGAAAGCCACCATTGGCCT
>JBDTWV010000281.1:0-4466 GCA_040006495.1 Dokdonella sp. | reverse complement strand
CCAAGGAAGGCGGCGAAACCGAGCGCCAGGTGTATTTCGTGCAGTCGACCGGCGCGATTGAGCAGGGCGAAAAACCCGATCTCGCGCTGCGCTTCGATTTGACCGTGCCGCTCGCGCGGTATGTCGCCGAGCACGAGCGCGATCTGGTGTTCCCGTTCCGGCGCTATCAGATTCAACGCGTCTACCGCGGCGAGCGCGCGCAGCGCGGGCGCTTCCGTGAGTTCTACCAGTGCGACATCGACGTGGTCGGCAAGGATTCGCTGTCGATGCGCTACGACGCAGAACTGCCCGCAGTCATCTACAACGTGTTCCGCGATCTCGCGATCGGCGCGTTCACAATCCAGATCAACAACCGCAAGCTGATGCGTGGCTGGCTCGAAGGCCTCGGACTCACGGACGGCGAGCGCCAGGGCGCGGTGATGCGCGAAGTCGACAAGCTCGACAAGCGCGGCGCGGACGCAGTGCGCGATACGCTGACCGGCGACGGTTTCGGCCTTGCCGGGGACGTCGTCGCCAAGCTGCTCGACTTCGTCGCGTTCCGCTCGACGTCACTGGCGAATGCCTACACGAAACTCGACTCCCTCGGCGCCGGCAGCGAGGCGCTGGAACAGGGCCGTGCGGAACTCAAGGAAGTCTTGGGCCTGATCAAGGCGTTCGGCGTGCCCGAATCGCATTTCGCGCTAAACCTGTCGATCGCGCGCGGTCTCGACTACTACACCGGCACCGTCTACGAGACGACTCTGAACGAGCATCCGCAGATCGGCTCGATCTGCTCCGGTGGCCGTTATGAAAATCTCGCCAGTCACTATACGAAGTCGCACTTGCCAGGCGTCGGTATCTCGATCGGCGCGACACGCTTGTTCTGGCAACTGCGCGAGGCGGGTCTCCTGCAACGTGGACGTAGCACCGTGCAGGCGTTGGTCGCGCAGTTGGACGAAAGCGAATTGCCGCGTTATCTGGAACTGGCGACCGAACTGCGCGCGGCCGGCATCAATACCGAAGCGGTTGTAGAGCCGGGTAAGTTGGCCAAACAGTTCAAGTACGCCGATCGCGCCGGTATCCGCTTCGTGCTCGTGCTCGGACCCGACGAAATCGCCAAGGGCGTGGTCACGGTCAAAGACCTGCGCAAGGAAGATCAGTTCGAAGTGGCGCGCGCGGAGCTGGCCGAGACCTTGCGAGTCGAGATCGAGCAGAGCGCGGCAATGCCGCTGTGCGCGTCCTAGCCAGGCGGGCACCGCGATTACCCACGCGGGTCGGTGCGCCCACGAATGAAATCATCGCGGCTCGCGCCGCCCCTACACAGTCCTGATGTCATGCAGACAATTCTTCTCGACGGTAACAGCCTGACCCGCCAACAGTTGGTCGCAGTAGCGTCCAATGGCGCGCACATCGCCCTCGACGAGGCGCAGTTGGTGCACGTGCAACGCGCGGCAGATTTCATTGCCGAAAAAGTCAGCTGCGGCGAACCGATCTACGGTGTCACCACGGGCTTCGGCAGCAATGCCGACAAGCTGCTCGGCGCGCATCGTGCGCGCGACGAATTGCCGGGCGGAAATCCCGAGCAGCGCGAAGGTACCCTGCTGGAGGAATTGCAACATAACCTGATCATCACGCACGCGGTCTGCGTGGGTAAGCCGTTCGATGCGAGCGTCGTGCGCGCGATGATGATTATCCGCATCAACACGTTGATGCGCGGGCATTCGGGCATTCGGGTATCGACCTTGAACGCGCTGGTCGACCTGCTCAACCATGACGTGATTCCTGTGATTCCGGAAAAAGGTTCGGTCGGCGCGAGTGGCGATCTCGCGCCGCTGTCGCATCTGGCGATCGTGCTGCTCGGCGGCGGAGAAGCGTTTTATCGCGGCGAGCGCATGTCCGGTGCCGACGCGCTCAAGCGCGCCAACCTCGCTGAGGTGCGGCTGTCGTTCAAGGAAGGCCTGGCACTCAACAACGGCACTGCGCAGATGCTGGCCTGTGCAGCGCTGGCGCTCGACCGCCTGGACAAGCTGATCGCGACCGCCGATGTTGCCGCAGCGATGTCGCTCGACGCGTTCGCGGGGCGCACTAGCGCATTCCGCGAGGAAGTGCATGCGCTGCGCCCGCATCCGGGTCAGGTTGCAACCGCGCGCACCATCCGCAGCCTGCTCGAAGGCTCGACCCTCGCCGATATCGCCTATCACCTGGTGCCGCGCTTCCGTACCTGGCTCGCCGACTCGTGGAGCGATCCGGAAGACCAGAAACAACATTTCGACATCACATGGGATTACGTGCCGCCGAGCCAGCGCCACGGTCGTGAGGCGTTCTATCAACGCTTCCTGCCGTTCAAGGGCGGCAAGAAGCACCAGCCGCAGGATGCGTATTGCCTGCGCTGCATGCCGCAGGTACACGGTGCAGTGCGCGACGCGTACGACCAAGCGTGTCGCGTGATCGACATCGAGCTCAATTCAGTCACTGACAACCCACTGATTTTTCCAGACGCCATCGATGCCCAGGTTATCGAGGACCAGGTCATCTCCGCAGGCCATTTCCATGGCATGCCACTGGCACTTGCGATGAGCTATCTGAAGGCCGCGATACCGGTGCTTGCCTCGATCTCCGAACGGCGCCTCAACAAGCTCGTGGATCCTGCAAACAACGACGGACTGCCCGCGTTCCTGATCGGCAACGAGGACGCGACGGATTCGGGTTTCATGATCGTGCAGTACACCGCGGCGGCGCTGGTCAACGACCTCGCCACGCGCGCGCATCCGGCGTCGGTGTATTCGATTCCGACCAGTGCGAACGCCGAGGATCACGTCTCGATGGGTGCGAACGAGGCGCGCCACGTGCTGGAGATGACCGAAGACCTCGGCCATGTACTCGCTATGGAGCTCTATACGGCCGCGCAGGCGATCGACTATCGGCAGAACATGCTCAACGCCGCACGTCGCCTCGCACAGCGTGGCGACTGGCGTGCGCTGGCCGGCAAGATCGCGAACGCGCCGGACGTGAATCATCCTTCACGGGCGCAGTTCGAGAAGGAAGTGCAGGCGCTTACCGCTGCGCTCGCCCAAGCGCCCGACTTCCATGCCGCGCCCGCGGTGTCCGCTGCGCACGCGAAGATTCGCGAGCACATCGCATTCATGTCGCGCGATCGCGCGATGGATGGCGACGTGCGCACGATGTGCGAGCTGGTGACCTCCGGCGAACTCGTTTCCTGATGGATTCCGGCGGGTTGGTCGCGAGCGGCCACTGCCGTGCACTCGTTCATGCATGCACAGTCGCTGGCGCGTCCGGCTTGCCTACGGCGTCGCGCTGTCAAACCCGTCAGCAAAGATGATGTCGTTCGGTTGCTGCTGCGCGCGGCACGTCGCGCCACCGGCTTCCAGCTTGATATTGTCGATGGCCCATCCGGGTGCAGAAACGCCGCTGTCGCTCGTCAGCCGGAAGCGCAATTTCAGTGCGGCGACATTGTTCGCGCTGGCGGGAAGCTCGATATGGTGCGACTGCCAGCTTGGGCGCCCGTTGCAGGTGTAGAGCTGCGTCCAGGTCGATCCGCCGTTCGCGCTGAACTCCACATAGCCGAAGTCATAGCCGCTTTCGGTATCGCAGCGGTCATCGAAATCGAGTGTTACATCGCTGTATCCGGTCAGATCGTGTGGCGCTGATGTCAGTGAGCTATTGAGGTTGCTGGCGTAGCTCGGCGTATTCCAGACATGCGTCGCATTGCCGGGAACGTTTGCGGCGATTGTCCATGGAGTTTGAGCAGTCCAGCCCTGCGCGCCGCTCTCGACATCGTCGGAAATGATCGAACAGCTTTGATACAGCGCGAAGTCATGTGCCACGCTGGCGCCGGCGGCAAGGCTCACGTCGGACAGATCCTCGGCCAGGTGATGTGGCGCGCTGACATGCACATCGAACGTGCCGGGATAGCCATGCGCGCGATAGTCGCCCGTCACGGCATCGCTGAGCGCGTTGTGGTTTTCGCTGTTTTGCGCGTTGTGGAGCGCGATGGTCGCCACCAGCGGCGTGCCTGTCGCGTGGTCGCTGACATGGCCGGTCAACGTGCCGACCGTGCCGGCGTCGACGATGTCGAGGAAAGCAGCGTTCGGCGTACCGGCAGTGGCGGCGGTGTCGGTGCCTTGCACATACGCGAGGTGGCGTCCGACAGTCAGATGGGTGCTGTCGATCGTGCCGACGACTGCTTCTGAAGTTGCGTCGTAAACACCGTCTCTGGCCGACAGGACGATCGGCGTCACGCCATTAGCCCACGGCAACGCGTCGACATAAGCGCTGGCGGAGGCAATGGAGCGGATCGTTCCGGGAACGCTGTCGTCTTGCGTGGACTGGTTGAAGCGGGTGTCGTCGATGAGCGCCGTGATCGAGATCGGGTCACCCGACACGATCAGATCCGATCCAGCGGAAACCGCGAGCGCATCGGGCCCGGCTGGAAGCTGGTACGGCGCATGCAGCGCGCGAGCCGCGTA
>JBDTWV010000280.1:0-4470 GCA_040006495.1 Dokdonella sp. | reverse complement strand
GCGCGGCGCATTCGAGTACCAGGGCCAGAAGTGTTCGGCAGCCAGCCGCGTCTATATCCCGTCCAACTTGTGGCCGCTGATCAAGGACGATCTGATCGCGCAGGTGGAGTCGATCAAAATGGGTGACGTACGCGACTTTGGCAATTTCATGGGCGCGGTTATCGACGCGAAAAGCTTCAAGACGCAGGCGACTGCGATCGATGAAGCGAAAGCGGCGACCGACGCGGAAATTATTGCTGGCGGCACGTACGACGACAGCACTGGCTGGTTCGTGCGACCGACCATCATCAAGACCGACAATCCCGGCTATCGCACCTTGTGCGACGAATTGTTCGGCCCTGTACTGACCTTGCATGTGTACGACCAGAACGAGTGGGACGAGACCTTGCGACTGGTCGACTCCACCAGCCCGTACGCGCTCACTGGCGCGATCTTCGCGCAGGATCGCTACGCGGTGCAGCAAGGCCTGGATGCGTTACGCAACGCCGCGGGCAATTTCTACATCAACGACAAGCCGACCGGCGCAGTGGTCGGCCAGCAACCGTTCGGCGGCGGCCGCGCATCAGGCACCAACGACAAGGCCGGTTCGATGCTGAATCTGCTGCGCTGGATCAGCCCGCGCACGATCAAGGAAACCTTCGTGCCGGCGACCGACTATCGCTATCCGTTTATGCAAGACGAATAAGCGTTCCCAGTGCGATCATCTGGCGGCTTGTGCTTCAGGGCCGCCGCGATGCAAAACATCCGGCAGCGGATCACCGTTTTCGGTGAACCCCAGCGACGCCGAATTCATGCAGTGGCGCTGGCCGGTGGGCGGCGGGCCGTCGGGAAACACGTGACCTAGATGACTGCCGCAGCGTGCGCACACGTCTTCGTCGCGGGTCATGCCATAGCTGGTATCGCGCACTACGCTGACGTGCTCTGCATCGAACGGTTCGAAAAAGCTCGGCCAGCCGGTGCCGGAATCGAACTTGCTGTTGGATCGAAACAGTGGCAATCCGCAGAAGCGGCAGGTGTAAATACCGTTTTTCTTGTTATCCAGAAACACGCCGCAGCCGGCCGTTTCGGTGCCGTGTTCCAGCAGGATGCGACGCTCGGCGGGATCAAGCCCGGCGATGATCTCGCGGCGTTGTTCCTCGTTGGGCGGAGTGAGATCGAATTGGCTCACAGCAAATACTCCAGATGGATTGTTGAATCAAGCATGGAGGCACGCGCATTCAGTGTGCGTGATCATCATCGGATCGCAGTGCATCGGCGAGCGGTTCGCGGCTCAATCGACACTGCATTACTATCGTATTCGACCAAACGAGGAATTGACCGCATGAATCGACTGCTCGCATCCACGATCGCCCTGTTGCTTGCCGCGCCCATCATGGCGAAGGCACCGGCACAGACGCCGCCAACATTCGATCCGCAACGGCTGTCGGCGATGGACAAGGTGTTGTCCTCCGATGCGTTCGAAGGACGCGGCCCGGCGACTGAGGGCGAGAAGAAGACGCTGGCGTATGTGATCGAGCAGATGCAGCAGGCCGGCCTGCAACCGGGCGGCGCGTTGGTCGATGGCAAGCGCGGCTGGACGCAACCGGTGCCGCTGCTGCGCGCTCAGATCGTCGGCACGCCGAAGCTGTCGTTCGAGGTTGGCGGCAAGACCCAACCACTGACGCAAGGCGATCAGGTTGCGATCCGCGCCGCGATGGATGGCTCGACAAATGTCGCCATTCACGACGCGCCGCTGGTCTTTCTCGGCTATGGCGTCAAGGCGCCCGAACGCAAATGGGACGACTTCAAGGGCGTCGACCTGCACGGCAAGATCGGCATCGTATTAGTGAACGATCCCGATTTTGAAACCGGCAGTGGCGACTTCGGTGGCAAGGCGATGACCTATTACGGCCGCTGGACTTACAAATACGAGGAAGCCGCACGCCAAGGCGCGCTCGGTCTGCTGGTTGTGCACGAAACTGCGCCGGCATCCTATGGCTGGGCGACGGTGAAGAATTCCAATACCAATGCGATGTTTGACATCGTGCGCGAGCAGCCGGCGCAATCGCATCCGCAAGTGGAAGGATGGATCCAGCGCGATGTGACGGTTGATTTGTTCAAGCGCGCGGGCCTCGATTTCGATGCGCTCAAACTTCAGGCGCAAACGCGTGCGTTCAAACCTGTGGTGCTGAAAAATGTCGGGTTCTCGGCCGACTACGCAGTCGACACCAAGGTGATCACGTCCTACAACGTCGTCGGTCGGATCATCGGCAGCCAGCGCCCGGATGAGACCGTGATCTATAGCGCGCACTGGGATCATCTCGGGGTCGGCGCGCCCGACGCCAGCGGCGATCGCATCTACAACGGCGCGGTCGACAACGCGACCGGCACCGCGGCACTGATCGAACTCGGACGCGCATTTGCGCATGCGCCACAGCCGCAGCGCTCGGTGGTGTTTCTCAACGTCACGGCAGAGGAAAAAGGTTTGCTCGGTTCGGAGTACTACGCCAACCATCCGTTGTATCCGCTGGCAACCACGGTCGCCGACATCAACATGGATGCACTCGATCCGCACGGCCCGGCGAAGGATTTCAACATCTCCGGCAATGCCAAGCTCGACTTGCTGGATGAACTGATCGCCGACGCCAAGGCGATGGATATCCGCTTCACTCCCGATCCATTGCCGCAAGCCGGACACTTTTTCCGCTCCGATCATTTCTCGTTTGCCAAACAAGGCTTGCCGGCGATCTCGTTCGGATCGGGCAACGACTGGATCGCAGGCGGCGAAGCAGCGGGCGAGGCGGCGGGCAAGGAGTATGTGACCAAGCACTATCACCAGCCCTCGGATGAGTGGCAAGCCAGCTGGAGTTTCACCGGCATGGCGCGCGACCTGGGCTTGCTGTACCAGTTGGGATCGGAGTTGGCCAATTCCAATCGCTGGCCGAATTGGGCGAGTGACTCGGAGTTTCGCGCCAAGCGCGACGAGACCGCTGATCAGCGCGCGGTTAAGCCTTGAGATTGCTGAAGACCGGCGTGTCAGGGCGACAGATTGATGCCCGTTTTGTAGTGCTAGGCCGTTTTCAGAATCAATGAAAACAGCCTGCCGCCGCCGCATCGGCGGTCGAGCAGGAGAAGTACTCCGCGCAGCATGACTGATGGCAGGGCAGGACTTCCGGCACATGGAAGGGTTGAATTGGTGTTGTAGATTACCAGCACACCAATTCACCGTCCTGTCCAGAGGAATACGCCATGACTCACCAGACTCCAACCCAGCCTGCAGCCACGACCGCACCAAACGAGCCCCGCGATCGTCGGGTCGAAGCCCAGCCGCGCGCTTCCCGAGTCGCCTTCGATTACGACGCAGGCTACGGCCATCGCAGCGCTTGGCGCGGTTCGCGTCGCTATGCCGATCAGCCAGCTCGCAGCCTGTTTCATTGCGGCTGATTGTGGTGCACGACTTTCGGAATGGACTTCAATCGTTTCGATCGCTGTCTCAGACAAATTGAACGAGCACGCGCACGCCGCGTTGCTCCAGATCAAAGTTCGGCAACCGAACATTGCGACAATTGATTCGCGCATTGATCGACCGCATCTCTCTGTAACGGACCGCGATCGGCGGCCCGGCAGACGAGGTGTTAGATGACCGCCATGAATGATGCCGTCCGGGTCGTTGCAACCGATGCAACCGAGTCGCTGCCGCAAGCAAGCGAATCATTGCCGTCGCTACGCATCGACTTTGTCTCCGACGTGTCCTGCCCGTGGTGTCCGATTGGACTGATCGCGTTGCAGCAGGCTCTGGATCGACTCGACGGCAAACTACAGGCGCAGATCCATTGCCAGCCGTTCGAGCTCAATCCGCAGATGGCGCCGGAGGGCGAGGACAGCGCCGAGCATCTGCATCGCAAGTACGGTTCCACACCGGAACAACGCGCGCGCAATTTCGAGGCGATTCGCGCGCGGGGTGCCGCGCTGGGTTTCACTTTCAACCGCCGCGAGCGTGTGTACAACACGTTCGATGCGCATCGGTTGCTGCACTGGGCCGGCCTTGAAAGTTCGGCGCGCGAGCTGGCGTTGAAGCATGTGTTGTTGCGCGCGTATTTCACTGACGGCCTGGACGTGTCGGATGCCGTGGTGCTGGCGCGGCTAGCCGGCGAAGCGGGCCTGGATGCGCAGCGCGCGACAGCCATTCTGGCTTCAACCGAATTCGCCGATGCCGAGCGCGAACGCGAGCAGCACTTTCTCGCGATGGGCGTCAATTCGGTGCCGGCCGTGATCATCAACCAGCAGCATCTGATCTCCGGTGGGCAACCGGTCGAGGTGTTCGAGCAGGCGTTGCGGCAGATTGCCGGAGTCGCCTGACCGCGTTGAAGTGCGGACAGCGCGAGTTGGCCATCCGCGCGCAAGCCGATGCCGTTGCGTATCACAGACGCGCTAGGTGCGTCCCGCAGCGATTCGTCGCGCGAGGTTCATCCCGCCGATGGCATGCTGGAT
>JBDTWV010000279.1:0-4478 GCA_040006495.1 Dokdonella sp. | reverse complement strand
CAATCCGCTGGATGTCAGCCGCTACCTGACCGAGTGGTGGGGTGTGCAGCGCTCGATCCAGCGCGCCAAAGACGCCAAAAACGACATCCACGACGGCCGCGCGATCCTGAACTTCGAGCAGCTCGTCGAGCTCGGCGAGGGTGGCGATGTCGGTGTCGATGATCGCCATGTCGTGCACATCGTCGATTGGTTGCTGCAGTACGCGTTCGAGCAGCGCGCCTCGGATATCCATCTGGAACCGCGCCGCGACACCAGCCTGATCCGCTTTCGCATCGACGGCGTAATGCACAAGGTATTCGAGTTGCCGACGCCGGTGATGACGGCGGTGACCTCGCGCATCAAGATCCTTGGCCGCATGGACGTCGCCGAGAAACGCCGTCCGCAGGATGGCCGCATCAAGACACGTTCCCAGGGCGGCCGCGAGGTCGAACTGCGCCTGTCGTCGATGCCAACGGCGTTCGGCGAGAAGATGGTGATGCGAATTTTCGATCCCGACATCGTGGTCAAGGAGTTTCGTCAACTCGGTTTCTCACCCACCGAGGAAGCGATTTGGCGCGGTTTCGTCAATCGCCCTCACGGTATCGTGCTGGTCACCGGACCGACCGGTTCGGGCAAGACGACTACGCTGTATTCGACGCTGAAGGTGCTGGCCACGCCGGAACTCAACGTCTGCACGGTCGAAGATCCGATCGAGATGGTCAGCCCTGAATTCAACCAGATGCAGGTACATCAGGCGATTGATCTCGATTTCGCGACCGGCGTGCGCACGTTGATGCGGCAGGATCCGGACATCATCATGGTCGGCGAGATCCGCGATCTCGAAACGGCACAGATGGCGGTGCAGGCATCCCTGACTGGACATCTCGTGTTGTCCACACTGCACACCAACGATGCACCGAGTGCGCTGACCCGCCTGCTTGATCTGGGTGTCCCCAACTACCTGATCCAATCGACTTTGACCGGCATCGTCGCGCAGCGCCTGGTGCGAACGCTGTGTCCGCATTGCAAAGTCGAAGTCGCGCTTGACGTGCAGGCATGGGCCGCCCTGACGCATCACTCGAAACTTGCGCCACCGACGAAGACCTACGGGCCGAAAGGCTGCCTCGAGTGCCGCAAGACCGGGTTCCTGGGACGCACCGGCATCTACGAGATGCTGCGTGTGTCGCCGGCGATCCGCGCGTTGATCCAGCCGAACATGGATCTGGCCAAGCTCACGGCGACCGCGTTGGCCGAGGGGATGCAACCGCTGCGCGCATCGGCCGCCGCGCAGGTCGCGCGCGGCATCACCACAATTCCCGAAGTCATCCATGTACTGCCAGCGATTGACTGAACCGGTTGCGGCCGCGCGCTTCCTGATTGTGCAGACCGGCAGCACGCTGCCGCGGCTGCGTGCACGCCACGGTGACTTCCCGCGCTGGTTCCGACACGGACTCGGGCTGCACGCGCGCAACATCGAGGTCATTCGCGTCGATGCCGGCGAGGCGCTGCCGCCCGTCGCGACACACGCCGGCGTGATCGTGACCGGCTCGCCAGCGATGGTCAGCCGGCGCGAAGCCTGGAGCGAAAACACCGCTGCCTGGTTGCGCCATGCGATCGACGCCGGCATGCCGATCCTCGGTGTCTGCTACGGTCACCAGTTGCTCGCGCACGCGCTCGGCGGTCATGTTGACTATCACCCTCAGGGGCGTGAGGCCGGCACGGTCGCGATTGGGAAAACGGGCGCCGCCCTCGACGATCCGCTGCTCGGTGCTGCGCCGGAATGTTTTTCCGCGCACGCTTCACATCAGCAAAGCGTGCTGGAGCTGCCGCCCGGCGCGGTCACGCTGGCCGGTTCCGCCCACGATCCGCACCACGCAGTGCGGTACGCGCCGTACGTCTGGGGATTGCAATTCCACCCGGAGTTCAGCGTCGAGATCATGCGCGGCTATCTGCGCAGCGGCGGTGGGGGAACGAATGGAAACTGTTCCGAGCCCTGCTGCGCTCGCCAAGCCTGCTCCCCTGCGCCGCACGCCACACGGTTGTTGCGGCGTTTCCGCGCGATCGCGAGCGGCCGCCAGGCATAGGCGTGCGGTTCGGCGAATGGACGGGTAGGGAGCCTACAAACCGCGTACCGAGCAGGCTGCCAGACGCGAACTACGACAGCGACGACTGCAATTTTTGGCAAACACCTAGCTACAGCACGCGCGACACTTTCGCTTCGTGGTGCTTGGGCTACCGACTGAAATCAATCGGTTACCGCGTCGCTCAACCGCGCCGGTTGCGCGCATTGCGGCGGATCGCCGCCAGCGGATCGCCGAGCTTGAGGCCGGACAGGTAGTTGCTGATTGCCTCATTGGTGACGTCGTAGAGCGGTCGTCCCATGACGGCGGCAGCGGCTTTCAGACTGTCACGCACTGCCTTGGAAACGCGCAGGCTGGCGTCACGCGCATCGTCTTTTTGCAAAACAACCTTTTTCATATTCTTTCTCCGTGAACAGAGCGGCAAAATGATTATTTGCCACTTTTGAAGTGTAACTGCGTGGATACCCGATTTTGCCTATTTGCGCCATTGACGACTGTGACGATTTGTAAAGGGTTCAGGTGCACGGGCGGATAGCACTCGGTGATTCGATACGATGCAATGATTTAACTGAAAGCGCGCCGGATAATCCGTGTTTCAATCAATGGCTGCTGTTTTCGATTTTGGCCACAGCGGAAATTCCGGATAAGCCCTGATTATTCAATCGGGGCTTAATCCCCGCCCGCCTCGCGAACGGCCTCGGCGGCCTTATTGCTGACCAGCCAGCGCGCTCCCACGATGCCGACCTCGTAGAGGAGGCACATCGGAACGGCGAGCATTGTCTGCGACAGTATGTCCGGAGGGGTAAGCACCGCGGCAATCACGAAGGCGCCAACGATCGCATAGCGCCGGCTGCCGGCAAGCTGGAGCGGAGTGACCACGCCGAGCGCGACCAGGATCACGAGGACCACCGGCACTTCAAAGCAAAGCCCGAACGCAAGAAACAGCAGCAGCACGAAATCGAGGTAATGCCCGATATCCGGCATCACGGTAACGCCGGCTGGCGCGACATGCGTCATGAACGTGAATACCGCCGGCAATACCAGGAAATAAGCGAACGCGCATCCGATATAAAACAACAGGACCGCCGATACCAGGATCGGTACTGCGAGGCGCTTTTCCTGCCGATATAGCCCAGGCGCGACGAATGCCCAGAGCTGGTACAAAACAATCGGCATTGCGCTGAATAAGGCGACGAAGAACGCGAGGCGCAGCGGCGTGAGAAATGGTGAGGCAATTTCGGTAGCAATCATCGTGCCGCCGTGCGGCAGATGCGCGACCAGCGGTAATGCCAGCAACGCATACAGCTTGTTCGCGACGAAGATCAAAGGCAGCAGGATCAGCATTACCGCAGCCACCGCCTTGAGCAGGCGCGAGCGCAGTTCGATCAGGTGCGAAATGAACGATTGTTCGGCGTCGTCCGCGCGCTCAGGTTCGCTCATCATCGGGCGCGTGCGTGGGTGGGGGGGGCGTGTTCGCAGCGTGGGGAGAGGGGTCGATGTCGGCGGCCGCAGCCGTCACATCCGGACGCACGTCTGCGGCGCGGCGTAAATCGTTGATCGTCTTCTTCATGTCTTCTGCGGCAAGTTCGCGCTCGATCTCGCCGCGCACGTTCTGCCAGCCCGAGCGCGCGCGCCGCACCAGCGCACCGACCGTGCGCGCCACCTTCGGCAGCCGCTCCGGTCCAAGCACGAGCAGGGCCACGACCGCGATCAGCGCGAGCTCGCTGAAGCCGATATCGAACATGCGTGTTTCCGGGAAAGCCGCGCGCTACAAGCGTGCGCGAGGCATTGAAAGGTTTATTCGACGCGATCGGATTTGCTTTCGGTCGTCGGCGTCACCGGCTCGCCTGCTGGGGGCGGGTCGGCCTTCAGTTGCGAGGGTTCGTCGCCTTCCTGCATGCCCTTGCGGAAACTCTTGATCGCGGCGCCGACATCCTCGCCGACGTTGCGCAAACGCTTGGTGCCGAATACGAGAGCCACGATGGCCAAAACGATCAACCAATGCCAGATGCTCAATCCACCCATGACACATTCCTCTGAACGATGCGGAAGCGGATTCGCCGCGCGCCGCGATCGAATACCCGCTTCAGAGAGTGCGCGACGCCAGAACAAGTCCGGTATGCGCGCGGAGCACGCCCGGATATGTTTCGCGGGCGCGCGCGGTCAATGTGTAGTGTACTCCTCCAGGCGATCGCGGAAGTCGACGATTGCGTTGGGGACGTTGTTGACGCCACCGTCGAAAATACGCCGCGCGGTGACGCCATCGCCATAGACCGCTTGGTTCGCGGTGTTGTCGATGACCAGCGCGGTGCCATCCAGCGCAGCGCCGGCGAACAGGCCGCGCGCGCGCGAATACGAATAGATTTCCGCGTGCATCTGCGCATCCGTCGACGCCTGCGCCGACCGCCCGACCGGCCC
>JBDTWV010000278.1:0-4489 GCA_040006495.1 Dokdonella sp. | reverse complement strand
AGGGTTTCGTGATGTAGTCGTCCGCACCGAGCTCGAGGCCGAGGATGCGGTCGATATCCTCGCCAAGTGCGGTCAGCATCAGGACCGGCAGAGCGGATTCGCGGCGCAGTTCGCGCAGCGCGTCGAGACCCGACCGCCCAGGCATCATGACGTCGAGAACGAGCGCATCGAAGGTCTCGGTGCGCGCGGCGGCCAAGGCGTCGTCGGCTGTGTGCGCGAGGATGACCTCGAAACCTTCGCGCGCCAGGAAATCGCGCAGCAACTGCGCGAGTTCCACGTCATCGTCGGCGAGCAGGATGCGGTTGCGAGTCATGTCCGCAGCATAGCGCCCAGGCTTGACGCGCAAGCACCGCGAGCGCGCCCGGAGCGCGAACTTTGCAGGATTTTACGCGCATCCGGCTGCGACGCGCGGCCGGACGCGTGCGGCTACTGTTCGGAGCCGATCGTCGGCAGGCCACCCGCGAGCGCGGTGGCCGCATGCGCATTGTGGGTTGCCGAAAGACGCTTCATCAGCGGCAACACGGCGAGTGCAATCAGCGTGCAGACGATGCCGGCGATGCCGAGCTTGAAGAACAGGCTGGTGTAGATCGGCATGGTCAGCAATGGGTCGGTCACGTCCTGTGGCACGCTCGCATAGTTCGCGACGACGCCGCCGAGGTACTGCGAGATGCCCGATGCGACGAAGTACGCGCCCATCATGAAACCGCCCATGCGCGCCGGCACGTAGCGCGCGATCATCGCCAGGCCAAGCCCGCTGACCAGGAGTTCGCCCAGCGAGGACGCGCCATAGCCCCACACCATGATCCACGACGTGGTCTTGCCTGGCGCGGTGGTGAAGTGTGCGGCAAAACTGTAGATGAAGAAGCCGACCGCGACCGCCGCGAATCCGAGCGCGAACTTCGACGCGATCGAGAAGTCGCGTCCGCTCCGGCCGGCGCGCGTGTATAGGATGGCGAGGATCGGACTCAAGATGAAGATCCAGATCGGATTGAACGCCTGGAATTGCGCGGGCGACCAGTTCCACAGGTGCACGCCGAACACATCGAAGCTCGGGTCGACATTGCGCAGTGCGAACAGGTTGAGCGATGTCGACATCTGCTGGTAGAACACGAAGAAGAATACGGTTTGCACGGTCAACACCAGGGCGGCGATGAGCCCCGCGCGTTCGTTGCGGTGGCTGTTGGAAATCAGGTACGCGAAAATCCCGAGGACGACCAGCCCGGCGATATAGACGAAGACACGCGCGACATCCTCGTGGTTGAGCACATACGCGGACGCAAAAACAGCAACGACGCCGAGCGCGAGCACGGCGCCGAGCTTGCCCGTCTCAACCGGCCGCGTGTCCGGCTCCGAACCGACATGCGTCATCGTCTGGCGCATCACGAAATAATTGCCGAGGCCGACCAGCAGGCCAACGCAGCAAACGCCGAACGCGGCGTGCCAGCCCATCTCGTTGTGATAGGCCGCATTGACGTAATCCTTGATCCACGGAGTCAGCAGCATCGAGATCATCGAGCCGAGGTTGACCGCCATGTAGTAGATCGTGAATGCGCTGTCGATCTTCGAATCGTCGCCCTCATAGATCTTGCGCACGAGGTTGCCCGCGTTTGCCTTGAACAGACCGTTGCCGACCACGATGACGCCGAGCGAGCAGAACAGGAACCAGACGCTCTCGCTCGGCACTGTCATCAGCGCGTAGCCTATCGACAGGATCACCGCGCCGATCAGCATCGTGCGCTTGGTGCCGAGGATCTTGTCGCCGACCCAGCCGCCGATCGCCGGAGCGACGTAGATCAGCGCGGCCGCTGCGCTCCAGGTCAGGTTCGCGCGATCGTCGGGGAAGCCGAGTCGCTGCACCATGTAATAGATGATCAGCGCCTGCATGCCGTAATAGCCGAAGCGCTCCCACATCTCGATCAGGAAGATCGTGCTGAAAGATCGGTTCTGGCTGGAGCGTGGGGCAAGCTGTGCGTTCATCGGAAATCCGGCCGGGAGGAGGGAAAACCCGCGGAGGTTAGCGCATGCGAAGCGATTGCGCGTGTGCGAACGCACATCGCGACTGGCTGGCGGCGGTGCGGATCCACACGTGCCGCCGTTGCATCCGTGCCTACGCGGCGCTTAACGCAGGTTGCGGGCTAGGCGGCGGCAACCAGCGCCGGATCAAGGTCGCGAGTATCAGCGCATACACCGCGGCCAACAGCGCAGAGGCGGCGACGTCGGACAGGAAATGCTTGGCCAAGTCTATGCGTGCGAGGACAACGTACAACGGGATTGCGAGGACGGCCAGGCGCTGCCATCGGGCCGGGCAGGCGGCTGCGAGCGGCAGCAACAATCCGAAATAAAACGCCGAATGGCCGGATGGAAACGAGCCGCCGCCGGCAAACCAGACATGCGCCCAATCGCCGGACTCGAAGACTTGCTGCGGCCGCAGGCGGCCGAACCACGTTTTGCCGAGAATCATCGTGCCGATGCATGCGAATTGCACGCAACCGGCCGCGACGAGCATGCGTGGCCAGCGCAGGTCGCGGCGCACGGCGCAGGCCACGATGCCTACCGTGAGCACGACACTGCCGGCCAGCCAATACCAGATGTGCACGCCGGTGGCCACGTCGAGTGCGCCAAGTCCCAATGAAAATGCGCGCGCCTGTTCGATGCCGCTGGCGTGGACCCATTCGGCCAGTGGTCGGTCGGCACCGGCCAACCCGAGCGCGGTCAGCAACGTGCTGACAACAGCGACCCAGCCAAGCAGGCGTCGATCCATGGAATTTCCTCAGGCAGATGGCGTGACGGCGGGGTGCGCCGCGCTTTATGGCATCATAACGCGGCCTCTTTTGCCAACCTTGCGCGCCCCATGCTGATGTTCGAGCGTTCCGAACCACGCCGTGTCGCGGCTGTCCCGATTCCTGCCATCGTGTCCATTCCAACGCGGTCGGACATGCTGGATGACATTGCGATGATCGACCTGGATGGCGCCGCGGTGCGCGACTTGGCCGTTATCTGGCGTGCCGGACCTGCGCTGTGCGCAGTCGCCTGATTCGCTCGGACGACGCCTGATGGCCACTACCGAATCGCGCGGTCCGCGCCAGATCTGGCGCGCATGGATCTGGTCGATGCAGGGCCTGCGCGCCGCGTGGCGACACGAGGCATCGTTCCGTCTCGAAGGCTATCTGGCCTTCGTGCTGTTTCCGGCCGGGCTGTGGATTGGCAATGGCGCGATCGAAAAGGCGCTTCTGTGCGGCAGCCTGCTGCTGGTGCTATCGATGGAGTTGATCAACTCCGCGGTCGAGGCGGTTGTCGACAAGGTAAGCCCAGAGTTCCACGAGCTGGCCGGTCGCGCCAAGGACATGGGGTCGGCGGCTGTCCTGTTACTGATGTTCAACGTCGCGTTGTGCTGGGGTTTGATACTCTGGCAGCACCTGTTTTAGGGGCGGTCCCGCCGCCACCGTCCGCGGGGGAATCGCCTTTCAGGCGTTCTCCCCAACGGCGGTCATCCTGGATACCGTGCCGGATCCAGCACCGTTTCGGACCTTCAAGCCTTTGGAACTGTTGACCGACCCACAAACCTGGATCGCCCTGCTGACCCTGTCCACGCTGGAGATCGTGCTCGGCGTCGACAACTTGGTCTTCATCTCGGTTGCGGTCAGCAAACTTCCGCACGAACGCCGCTCGAGCGCGCGCCGTCTCGGACTCGCGTTCGCGTGCATCACCCGGTTGCTGCTGCTGTTCTCGCTCGCCCACCTGGCGCGCATGGACGACACCCATGGCGGCCTGTTCCGGATGCTCGGGCAGATCATCTCGGTGCGTGACCTGGTCCTGATCTGCGGTGGCATCTTCCTCGTCGTCAAGGGCGGCATGGAAATCGTGGAGGCGATCAACGCGGTGCCGCACGAGAATGTTGGCGGTCGAGCATCGTCGTCGTTTACGCTGGTCATTGCCCAGATCGCACTGATCGACATCGTGTTCTCGCTCGACTCGGTGATCACCGCAGTTGGCATCAGCAACCTTCTGCCGGTCATGGTCACGGCAATCGTCCTCGCCGTGCTGGTGATGATCTTCGTCGCCGATCCCATCGGTGAATTCATCGATACGCATCCGACCATCAAGATGCTCGCGCTGGCATTCATCATCCTGGTCGGTGCGGTGCTGGTGTGCGATGGCCTCGGCCTGCATGTTCCGCGCGGCTACCTTTATTTCGCGATGGCGTTTTCGGGCGGCGTCGAGTCCTTGAATCTGCTGGAAAAGCGCCGGCACAAGCGCGTAGCACGGACACGGGCGGAGTAGGCAGTACCGATCCAGCTCGCGCATCTTGCGCTGCACGCGGACACACCACATGATGCGAACGCCTCGCAGCCGCGATGCGTGGTCGACCTGACGGATTGATGGAGAGGATTTATGCGCTTGCTTCGTTTCGCATTGGTGTGCGTGCTCGTCGGGCTCTTGTCCGGCTGCGGCTACAACTCGATCCAGTCCAAGGACGAGGGCGTCAAGG
>JBDTWV010000277.1:0-4502 GCA_040006495.1 Dokdonella sp. | reverse complement strand
TTTCGGTCATCAATGCTGATGTTGGAATAGGTTCGATAGGTTCCTGGCGCATAAGCGGGCCGCCACTTCCTGAAATATTGCATCAACTGATCGTTGTTGCGGATTCCATCCGGCACCTGCAAGGGGAGCCCTCCCGGGGTGTGGGTACCCAAATCGAGAACGCTGACGTTGCCTAACTCACTTTCGCGCAGGGACGGCAAGTATTTGCTTGTCGGGTCTGAAAGTGACAGGTGGCCGCTCGCTTGTGCATACGACGCCAACGTCGCCGTGAACGTTTTGCTGATCGATCCGAGTTCAAACAGCGTGTCAGCCGTCACGGGCTGCTTGGTTTCCTTTGAGGAAATGCCGTAGTTGAAAACATAGGACGTTGCGCCGTCGACGACCCCAACCGACATGCCGGGAACGCCGTACTTCGCCATGATCGCTTGTACCTCGGTGTCAACGTGGCTTTTGACGGATTGCCGGGAATCGACGGTCCGGCCAATGGCCGTGGTCGTGGTCAGCGCGAAGAAAGCTGCTACCACCGCGCTCATCGTTCGGAGGGTCATCTTCTGGATTTCCGTCTTGGGGGCATCTGGTCTGAGCGGAAAATGATGCCGGCCACATGGTATGCGGAGATCGCGCCTTGATTGGCGGAAAGCGCCGCCAGCCCGCTATTTT
Source organism: Dokdonella sp. (assembly GCA_040006495.1). Classification (GTDB taxonomy): domain Bacteria; phylum Pseudomonadota; class Gammaproteobacteria; order Xanthomonadales; family Rhodanobacteraceae; genus Dokdonella_A. The sequence goes on along the minus strand of JBDTWV010000277.1, from coordinate 3,842 downwards.
GAAGAGGGGACGGTGGCCCGATCTTGATTGGATCGAGTCCCAACATTGTCTCCCGTTCACGCCGACTCAGTTGGTCGGACGGTCGAGTGGGCCGGGTGCCACGTGCTCCACCGCTTTGGACTCGGGTTCGCGCAGGCTTTCATTGAAAAATGCGACCACGGAAGCATCGAACTGTTTGTGGAAGGCACTACGGTCGAAACCGGGCGGGTCCGAACACAGCGTCCTCAACATCAACCAGCCCACCACGTTGCAGGGCATCAGGAACGAGAGATGCCCTGCGTTTTCGACCAAGTGGAATTCGGGCGGCTTTGGAAGCAGCAGGCGCACCGCTTCCGCATTGGTAGCAAGCGGAAGCCTGTCGTCGGCGCTGCCTTCCCAAAGCTGCATGCGCGCATGCACGGCTGAAAGGCCGTTGGGCTCGAAGGTGAACCCGAAGCCAGCAGCCACGGCAACCGCAGCGGCTACCCGCGGGTCGTGCGTCCATTCCGTGGTTGCAGGAATTCGCATGGTGACTGCCGACTTCTGCAATTGGCAGACGAATTCGGGGTGGCTCTTGCACAATGGTTCGATCCGGCCGAGATCCGGCGTGCCGCCGATCACGATCAGCGCCGTCGTGCCTCCGGCCGAAAACCCGAAAAGGCCCAACCGTTTTGGATCCAGGTGGTCGCGGTCCTTCCAGTGGTCCAGCATGAAGTCGTTCACGCGGACGATTTGCCGCGCGCGATCGACGAACCATTCGCTGGTTCCAACTTCGGAGTCGTCCTGGAAGTTGTCACCGTTATGCAGCGGCGCAGCGACCACGTAACCTGCCTCGGCCAACGCAATGGCGGTGTCGAGATGGCTGATGGAAGAGGCACCCGTTCCGTGAGAGATGACGACCAAGGGATGACGGCCCCTCGTGATGGCGGCGTTCGGCGCAAGGTACCCGAACGAAACAGCCAGCCATGTCATGCGAGGCGGTTCATCGGTCGGGTAAAAGATGGTCACAGCGACCGACGGATGCCCTGGGTCAGCCGCAAGCACCTGTTGAATGCCCACCGGATGCTCAGGACGAATTGCTGACAACGCAAGGAACGCGATCAGGCCGAGTGCGCAGAGGACGATCACGCAAAGCGATCCGGCGACCAGTTTGACAAGCAGCTTCATGTCGGTTTCCTCCTCCCGATCTTGCTGACGCCTCGATCCAAGACGTGGCCTTTCATGAAGCTGTCTAGGAGACGATCCATGGCTACGTGGTAGCTCGCGAGGAACTGCTCATCGCTGCCGAAGCGTCCGGCTCGATGCATGGACACCAAGCCTTGAGCCAGTGCCGACAACAGAAGCGTGAGCTGCAATGGCGACTCATCCGAAAGCAATCCTCGCTTTTGCGCCGTTTCGATCTGCGCGAGCATGCAGTTGATCACGCGCGATCGTCCCGCTTCGAAATCGTTGGGAAAGGTCCGCGCGCGCGGTGCCGGCAGCAGGAATGCCGCATCGAAACGATGCGGATCGGTCAGGGCGAAGTCCGCGTAGCTTGCCACCGCGCACTTCAACCACACGATTGGATCGTCGCAATCAATGTTGCCGATGATCACTTCCCACGCAGAGAATCCATCGTCCATGAGCGCGTCAATCAACGCGCCCTTGTCAGGGAAGTGGCGGTAGATCGCCATCGCCGACATGCCCGCTTGCCGCCCGACAGCGCGAATCGAGAGCGCATCCAAACCTTCTCGTTCATAGATTGCCTTCGCAGCCGCGAAGAGGCGTTTTCTGGTCGTCATGTTTACAGCGTACACAGCGCTGCGTACGCTGTAAACGTTTCCGCGCCGGATGGAGTTCGTCTAGAACCGAGAGCGGATCAGACCGGATGCCACAGTCCGCTTCTTGATGACCGCTTCTGGCCGACCGCCGCCGATTGCGGTCACTCAATCCGATCGCGGAGTCGTATCAAGTGATGTCGAGCAAATTCGGGTCGGTGACGGGCGGCAAGCACCGCGTTCCGCAACAAACATACGCGACGCCGCCAGCACCATGAACTTGGGCACCGAGGGTCATGGGTAAGGGCTCGGTCGTCGGCGGAATCGAGTAGATGTCCGCGAGCGCGTCACTGATCCGATTGACCGCGGCACTCCAACGTACTGTTTCGCCTTCGTCGGTACGCAACACAACATGCGTGCGCGGCCGCAGGAACTCATCCAGGGCGAGCAACAAGGTGCAGCAGCCATCCGGGTATTGCGCCAACGTCGGCCATGCCGCGCGCAGGGTGCGTTCGGCAGCGTCGAGGTAGCGCGTCTCGCCGAGCAGGTGGCCGAGTTTCAGCAGCGCGCGCGCAGCAATGCCGTTGCCCGAGGGTAGCGATTCGTCCATCCACGGTTTCGGGCGTTGCGGCAGTATTTCGGCATCGTGCGCGGTGAAGAAGAAGCCGCCGTGCTCGCGGTCTTCGAAGTGGTCCAGGAGCGTGTCGGCGACAGCGACGGCCCAGTCGAGATCGCGTTGGTTCCAGCGCAATTGCAGCATCGCGAGCAAGGCGTCGAGCAGGAACGCGTGATCGTCGAGATAGGCAGGGAAGCGCGTTTCGCCGCGTGCGTGGCTGGCGTAGAGACGACCACGTTTCCATGCGTGTGCGTGCAGCAGATCGAGCGCGCGTTCGATCGGCTCGCGCAATGGGTGCAGGTCGGGTTGCGCGCGCAATGCACGCGCGGCACCGGCGATAGTCAGTGCATTCCATGCGGTGAGGATCTTGTCGTCAAGGCCGGGACGGATGCGTTGATTGCGGACGTCCAGTAGTTTCGTGCGCGCGGTCGACCAGCGTTCGAGGGCGGTCGCCAACGGGATGTCCAGCGCTTCCGCGACCGCATCGAATTCGGCGACGGCGCGCAGGTGCCAGGCGTGCTGTTCGAAGTTCGGCGGCTGGTCGAGACCGAAGCGGCGTTCGGCGACGGCGTATTCGTCGTTGTCGAGCAGGGCGCGGACGTCCCCGCGTTGCCAGACGTAGTAGCGGCCTTCCTCACCTTCCGAATCGGCGTCGAGCGAGCTGAAGAATCCGCCGCCGGCTGCATTCATTTCGCGCACCATCCAGTCGGCGCAGTCACGCGCGGACCTTGCGAATGCAGCGTCACCAAAGCGTGCCCCGGCAATCGCATAGAGCGGCAGCAGTTGCGCGTTGTCGTAGAGCATCTTCTCGAAATGCGGGATGTCCCATTCCGCGTCGACGCAGTAGCGGAAAAATCCGCCGCCGAGATGGTCGCGCAAGCCGCGTTCGGCCATGCGAGTGAGGGTGATGCGGGCCATCGTTTCCGTCTGCGAGTGCTCCGTAGAGTCGTCGTTTGCTGGTCGGCTCGGCAAAAGCCCGGATCGCGCTTCTGCGATTTTGGGTGCAGTCGCTGGATGGTGGCGTTCGCCGAAATGTCGAGAAAGGGATGGGTCCGACGACAGTGCCAGCAGCAGTTCGATTTCGCTGGTGTGCGGAAACTTCGGGCCACCGCGCCGGCCGCCGTTGTCGGGATCGAACTGATCGGCGATGCGTTCGAGCGCGCGATGGATCGGCGCATCGTCGAGCGCATCCCGATGTGCGGCGTCGCGACCGTGGTCGGCGAGGAAGTTCGCGAGCGCCCCATTCTGCGCACGCACCTCGTCGGGCTTCTCGTCGAACCAGCGCCGCACGCCGTGCAGCACCTGCGCGAACGCGGGCATGTTATAGCGGGGCGTTTTGGGGAAGTAGGTCCCGGCGTAAAACGGCAGCAGGTTGTCCGGCGTCAGGAACATCGTCAGCGGCCAGCCGCCGCCGCGCCGCGTCAGCGCCTGGTGCGCGAGTTGGTAGACCTTGTCGATGTCGGGCCGTTCCTCGCGGTCGACCTTGATGT
>JBDTWV010000276.1:0-4508 GCA_040006495.1 Dokdonella sp. | reverse complement strand
GGCACGTCCGAATCGAGCAGTTGCTGGAACAGTTTGATCTTCGAATACGACAGCAGAATCGCCAGTTCTGGACGCGTCAGGCCCTGATGCCGCGTCTTGCGCTCCGCGATCTCGACGTCGGTCGGCAATGACTCGATCTGGCGATCGAGGATGCCCTCCGCTTCGAGCGTGCGAATGAAATGCGCGTTCGAGCCAAGGCGATGTACCGACATGTGTTCCATGACGCTGATCGCCTGGTTCTGCCGGTAGTTGTCGGTCAACACCAGGCGCGCAACCTCGTCGGTCATCGCGGCGAGTTGCTCATTGCGCTGCTCGTAGCTCAGCTCACCGCGCTTGACCGCGTCGTTGAGCAGGATCTTGATGTTGACTTCATGGTCGGACGTATCGACGCCGGCAGAATTGTCGATGAAGTCGGTATTGAGCAACACGTGATTCTGCGCCGCTTCGATGCGGCCCTTCTGGGTGAAACCGAGGTTGCCACCTTCGCCGACAACCTTGCAACGCAGCTCTTTGCCATTGATGCGCAGTGCATTGTTGGCGCGGTCACCCACGTCAGCACTGCTCTCACTCTCGGATTTCACGTACGTGCCGATGCCGCCATTCCAGAACAGGTCAACCGGCGCTTTCAAGATTGCACTCATCAACGCAATCGGGGTGAGGTGGCCGGTGGCTTCGTCGATGCCGAGCGAATGGCAGACTTCCGGCGACACCGCAATGGATTTCGCGCTGCGCGAAAACACACCGCCGCCTTTGGAAATCAGTTTCGAATCGTAGTCAGCCCACGACGAACGTGGCAACGCGAACAGGCGCTCACGTTCCTTGAACGACATCGCGGCATCGGGCGTCGGATCGAGGAAGATGTCGCGATGATCGAACGCAGCAATCAGTCGCGTGTGCTCGGACAACAGCATGCCGTTGCCGAACACGTCCCCAGACATGTCGCCGACGCCGACGCAGGTGAAATCCTGGGTCTGGCTGTTGCGGCCGAGCGCATGGAAATGCCGCTTGACCGATTCCCAGCCGCCACGCGCGGTGATCCCCATGCCCTTGTGGTCGTATCCGACCGAGCCGCCCGACGCAAACGCATCGCCGAGCCAGTAGCTGTGCTCATTGCTGATTGCGTTGGCGATGTCGGAGAACTTGGCCGTGCCCTTGTCGGCCGCGACGACCAGATAGGGATCGTCGCCATCATGGCGCACGACATTTTGCGGATGCACGACCTTGCCATCGACAAGGTTGTCGGTGATGTCGAGCAAGCCGTTGATAAAGGTCTTGTAGCAGGCGATGCCCTCGGCGAGGACCGCGTCGCGCTCGCCGCTTGCGGGCGAATGCTTGACGAAGAAGCCACCCTTGGAGCCGACCGGCACGATGACGGTGTTCTTGACCATCTGTGCCTTGACCAGACCGAGCACCTCGGTGCGGAAGTCCTCGCGCCTATCCGACCAGCGCAGGCCGCCACGCGCGACTGGGCCGAAACGCAGATGCACGCCTTCAACGCTCGGCGCGTAGACCCAGATTTCCCGGTACGGCCGTGGCTTGGGAAGATCGGGCACCTTCGCCGAATCGAGTTTGAAGCTGATATACGCGGCAGGTTTGCCGTCGTGCAACTGGAAGTAATTGGTACGCAGGGTCGCACCGATAACACCGAGGTAGGCGCGCAGGATGCGGTCCTCGTCGAGGCTGGCGACGTCGTCGAGCAGGATCTTGATCGCCGCGACCAACGCGTCAATCTCGCGTTGGCGCGGCGCGGGACGTGCGGTGAGCAACGAGTCGATCAGCTGTGGATTGGCCTTCGTCACTGCCGCCGGCACCAGCGCGCGCAATTCCTCGCCCAGCGTTTGCGTGGCGGCGTCGATCACCTCCTTGCCAGCATCCTCGCGACGCGGATCGAAGCCTGCTTCAAACAGCTCGACCAGCAAACCGGCAAGTGCGGGATATCGATTCAGCGTGCCCTCCATGTAGCTCTGCGAAAACGGCAGACCGGTTTGCAATACGTACTTGCAGTAACCGCGCAGGATGCTGACCTGACGCCAACTCAGACGCGCCGACAACACCAGGTTGTTGAAGCCGTCGTTCTCGGCGCGACCACGCCACACTGCCTCGAACGCGCGCTCGAACGATTCGTGCAGGTCTTCGAGCGGGAACTTGAGCGGCGTCTTCGCCTTCAGTTCAAAGTCGTGAATGGTCACTTCCCTGCCCTGATTCTGCAGGGAATAGACATGCTCGGCGAGCACACTGACGCCCATGTTTTCCAACATCGGCAGAGCTTCGGACAACGGAATCGGCGTCCCGAAATGGATCACCTTGAAGCGTAGATCGCCGTGGTGCGGGTCCGGATACAATGCCATATGGATGGCGTCCTCGCCGTCCATCATCGCCAGCGCGAGCACGTCGCCGGCAGCCACTGCGGGCGACACATCCTCGACATAACCGGCCGGCAGCGTCTTGGCCTCTTGCGCCAGCGCAATGCCTCGTTCTTCACCGACGTCGGCTACCAGCGTCTCGCGCAATTCGTCATGCCAATTGCGCACAATGTTGACGACTTCCTTCTCCAGCACAGCAACGTCGTATTCGGCGTGGTCGCCGGGTTTCGGTCGGATTACCAGATGCAGATTCGCCAGCGCGGATTCGCCGACCTGAATGGATGAATCGACGCGCTCGCCGTGCAACGCTTTCTTCAGCATGGCCTCGATGCGTTCGCGGATTTCCGTATTGAAACGCTCACGCGGAAGATAGACCAGACACGAATAAAAGCGACCGTACTTGTCCCGCCGCACGAATAAACGCGACCGCGGGCGTTCGCGCAGCGCGAGGATGCCGGTCGCAGTCGTGTACAACTCGTCATTGCTGCACTGGAACAGCTCGTCGCGCGGCAGCAGTTCGAGCACGTGCCGCAGCGCCTTGCCCGAATGCGAATCACGGCGCAGGCCCGAACGGGCAATCACGGCCTCGATCTTGCGTCGTACCAGCGGCACGTCCTGCGGGCGCGCCATATACGCGTTGGTCGTGAACAGGCCGACGAAACGCTGCTCGACAACCGGAATACCGGCTGCATCGAACCCCAGCACACCGATATAATCCATGTAGCCGGGCCGGTGCACGCTGGCGCGCGCATTGGTCTTGGTCAGGATGATTGCGTCCATCGAGCCCGACTGTGGCAGCCCGGTCGCAACCAGCGTACGCAGCGAACGCGGAGCGACCGAGCGCTCCGACCCACGCAGGATGCCGAGGCCCGAACCTTCCGTTGCCTGGAGCACGTCATCGGCGGCAGTCTTCACAACCTGATACTCGCGGTAGCCCAGGAACGTGAAGTTGTCGTCCGCGGCCCAGCGCAGGAAATCCTGTGCCTCCGCAACTCCGGCAGCATCAATCGGGATCGAACGATTTGGCAGCTCGGCCGCCATGGCGAGCATGCGCTCGCGCATCGGCTGCCAGTCGGCGACGCTCGCGCGCACATCGTCGAGCGAGCTCAGAATAGACTGGGTGAGGCTTTCCAGTCCGGCCGCGTCGGGGCAGCGGTCGACCTCGAAAAGCATCGCCGACTCGACCGCGCCAGCCTCGCTTTCCCTTGCTCCGACGCTTTGCAGGCGACCTTGCGCATCACGCACCACGCGAAATACCGGATGGATGATCGAATGGATGCGCAACCCGGCACGGCCGATTGCCATGCCGACCGAATCGACCAGAAACGGGGCATCGTCAGTAATCACCTCGACCAGTGTGCGCGAGGTACCGCGCTCGCCGGCGGCCGGACTGATGACCCGAACCTTGGCGCTGCCGACCCTGCGTTCGCGCATGAATTCCAGCATCCCCAGCACCAGCGCCGACCAATCGGCCGCGCTGCGCACCGCCAACTCGTCGGCGGCGATGCGTCCGAGGAACTGGGCGGTGAACGCCTGCGCCTCCTGCAACGGCGCGCCGTTCAGGTGGGAGGATTGGTACTCGAGAATCGAGTCGACGAGCGTGCCGGACACGGCGCCTTGAGCGGTCATGATGAGGTCCGAAAGGAAGGGAAATTGCGGATTCTCAAGGATACGCCGCGGTACTTGGGGAATCCACACGCAAGGGCCGTTGTTGCGGTGGGTCGCTCGTGGCGTGCGACCGATGCGGCCGGTGCGTGACCATCGGCCCGCGAACCCTCAACGACGAATTCGTGAAACTGCGCAAAGGCGGATGACAATCATGTACTGATCGGTATAGTATCGCCGGCCAACGCATCCAAAGCTGCTCCGCTGTGGCACTGCTGCTCGTTCGCAGATGGCTGAAAGGCGTGCCAATGCATGTCAAACCGTCGCCAAGAATGCATATTTTCATGGCATCCTTCCGCCTACCGCTATTCTCTGCTTGAGTTGACGGTGCGAGGTTGCCGGTCCAGCAGGAAGCTGACGCGCCAGATGAAATCGCCGAAGCCGCATGGAAACGATCATTCGAGAACCGCCCGACGCGCGCCGCACAGGTCAGCAAAAGCATACGCACTCCGATCAACGAGTGCGGCCCCATCAAGACCA
>JBDTWV010000275.1:0-4517 GCA_040006495.1 Dokdonella sp. | reverse complement strand
GTGCACCGCGTCGGACCAGTCCCTGGCTGATGCGGTTGCCGCGCACGTGGGGGTTTTCGATGAGGTGCTCGGCAGCGATGGCAGCCGCAACATCGGTGGCCGCGGCAAGCGTGACGCGCTGCGCGACCGCTGGGGCGAGCGCGGTTTCGACTACGCTGGCAATGCGGCAACCGACCTGCATGTGTGGCGGCATGCGCGCCATGCGATTGTCGTCAACGCGCCGCCAGGCTTGCTGCGTCGCGTGCGCCGCGAGCGCGATGTCGAGCGCGTGTTCGCACGCGAAGGCGGCGGCTGGCGCGCGTGGATCGCCGCACTGCGGCCGCATCAATGGCTGAAGAATGCGTTGGTGTTCGTGCCGCTGCTGGCGGCGCATCTGGTGCTCGTGCCAGACGCTGTCGTGCGCGCTGCTGCGGCATTTGTCGCGTTCAGCCTGTGCGCTTCGGGCGCCTATGTGTTCAACGATCTGTTCGATCTGGATGCGGATCGACGTCACCCGCGCAAGCGCCTGCGTCCATTCGCGGCGGGTACGCTGCCGCTCGGACAGGGCTTGATTGCGGCGCCGCTACTGATGCTGGCCGCGTTCGCGTGCGCATTTCTGCTGTCACCGCAATTCGCGCTGATCGTACTCAGTTACGCCGCGATAACGCTGGCATATTCCCTGTTTCTGAAACGCATTGCGATGCTGGATGTGGTCACGCTGGCCGTGCTCTACACGCTCAGAATCGTAGCGGGCGCGATCGTGATTCCGGTCGAGGCATCGTTCTGGCTGCTCGCGTTCTCGATGTTCCTGTTCCTCAGCCTCGCAATGGTCAAACGCTACATCGAAGTGCATCGCGTCGGCGCGAGCGACGAGGGCAAGGTCGCTGGTCGTGGGTACCGCATTTCCGACCTCACCCTGATCCAGTCGCTCGGCACGAGCAGCGGCTACCTCAGCGTGCTGGTCCTCGCGTTCTACATCAACAGTACGGCGAGCACAGCGTTGTACCGCCACCACGAATTTCTCTGGATGCTGACGCCCTTGCTGCTGTACTGGATCAGTCGGGTCTGGCTGATTGCGCAGCGCGGCGACATGCATGACGACCCCGTCGTGTTTGCCCTGACCGACCGGGTCAGCCTGGTCGTTCTCGCGGTGTTCGCGGCGGTCATCGTGTTCGCGATTTGACGGCTGGATTCGGTTTCATCCAGAAGTTGGCAAGCGCGAGCGAGCCGCCTATCCCAGTCCCGATTCCCAACCCTCAAAGCATCCGCATCAACTGTGGCATCAACGGCAGCTTGCGCACGCGCACCGTGGTCGCTGCGTACACCGCGTTGGCGAGCGCGGGTGCGGCGCTCGGAACTCCGATGTCGCCGGCATCGGCGGGCTCCGCGGTAGATTCAACCACGGTCACCTCGACGCTGCGCGGCGCCTGGGCCATGCGCAGCAACGGGTAATCCGGGAAATTGCGTTGTTGTACTTGGCCGGCCTTGACCGTGATTGCCAGTTGCAGCGCTGCGGATATGCCGTCGAGCGTGCCGCCCACGACCTGCGCCTCGACATTCAGCGGGTTGATGATGCGACCGACGTCGACCACGCAGATCGCCCGATGAATGCGTAACTCGCGGCCCTCGACGGATACCTCGAACGCATGCGCGGCATAACCGCCAGCAACGAACTGGCAGGCGACGCCGATGCCGTGGTCGTCGTTGCGGCGTACCCCCCAGCCGATCTTTTCCGCACAGCTCTTGAGCACGTTGGCCAAGCGGCCCGTATCGAAATCGGGGCCGCCGACATGGGGAATCTGGCGCGGTTCGCCGAGCAGTTCGAGGCGCAGCTTTACCGCGTCCTGCTTCGTCGCGACTGCAATTTCATCGATGAAGCTCTCTACCGCGAATGCGTGGAACGTCGCCAGCGGCGCCCGCGATGGGCCGCGTGGCATGCCTGAGGCGACACTGTAGAAAGTCTTGTCGAGATTCGCGACGAGGCCGGCCGGGAACGCGTCCGGTTCCATGCAATCGACGTAGATCGGCTTGCCGTTGAGCGCGGCGTCGCGATAGTTGCGCGGCGTCGCGGCGCAGCGATGTGACCAGCCGGTCACACGTTTCTTTCGATCCAGGGTTGCCGCCAGCGCATGTACGCCGAGCGGACGATAAAAATCATGCGCCAGATCGTCCTCGCGCGTCCACATCAGCTTGACCGGTTTGCCGGCCGCCTTGGCGATGATCACCGCTTCGGCGACATAGTCGTTCTCGAGGCGACGCCCGAAGCCTCCGCCGCCGCGGATCAGGCGGATCTCGATGTCTTTGCGCGCAAGTCCGGTCAGTCGCGCGATGAGTTCCGAAGCGCCGTCCGGGTCCTGTAACGAAGCGACCAGACGCGCGCTGTCCTGCTTGATCTCGATTAACGCCGCCGGTGGTTCCATCGTGGCGTGGGCAAGGAACGGCATTTCGTAGCGCGCTTCGATGGTGTGCTGCGCGTGCTTGCGTGCCGCGGCGAAATCACCGTCGCTGCGCACGCTGATGTCGCCATCGGCGCCGTTGAGCAGCGAATGCGCTGCACCGAGCAACGCGCCGCTCGATTCCTTTGTCCACGGTCCTGGCTTCCAGATCACCTTCAGCTTTTCGCGACCTTGGAGGGCGGCCCAGGTGCTTTCCGCGAGCACGGCAACCCCGGCCGCCAGCGGGCCGGTGAACGGTTCGTCCAGTTTCGGGCCTGGCAGCGCGATGACGTCCTTCACCCCGGCGACCCTGCGCGTTTCGCGGTCGTCGAATGAATCGAGTGTCCCATCCAGGAGCGGGCAACGCGCGATCACGACAACCAGTGCGTTGGCTGCGTATTCGTCGATGCCAAAATGGCTGCGGCCGATCACGATATTGCGCGCATCCGCGCTGCGGGTCGGCTTGCCGATGATGTGGAATTGGTCGGAATTCTTCAGCTTGACCGGCGGGTCCGGCGGCATGATCGATGCGGCCAAGCGGGCCAGCGCGCCATAGGTCAGCTTGCGGCCATCCGGCGCGATGACCTGGCCCGATTCGGTGCGCAGCGTGTCCGATCCAAGATTCCAGTCGCGCGCGGCGGCCTGGATCAGCATCCAGCGCGCCGTGGCGCCGGCTTCGCGCAGATGTTTCCAATTGGCCGCGCTCGCAGCATCCACACCCTGCAAGCCGTAGCGGTTTGATGCACCGCGGGCCGTATCGGTATACCCGTAGGGAAGTTGAACAACGCGGCACTGATTCCAATCGACATCGAGTTCTTCGGCGATCAGCATCGGCAGCGTAGTCATCACGCCTTGGCCAACTTCGCAACCCGGCGCGCCGATAACGATGCGGTTGTCGCGCTCGATGCGCAGGAATGGCCCGAGGCTGGTCAGGTCATCGCCGAGCAATTCGGGTGGCAGTCCAGCAGGCGCGGGATCGCCATGCGCGCTGCGGATGCCGAGCAGCAGCGCACCGGAAGCGGACAGGGAAATGGCCAGGAAGCGGCGCCGGCCGCTATCGATGGGAAAATTCATTTCTTATCGCCCTGGCTCAGCTCGCTGGCCCGCGCGATCGCGCGGCGAATGCGCGGATAAGTGCCGCAGCGACAGAGATTGCCGATTGCAGAAATATCGTCGTCACTGGGTTTGGGTTTGCGCGCGAGCAGGTCGACTGCGGCCATGATCTGGCCGGTCTGGCAATAGCCGCACTGCACGACGTCTTCGTCGATCCAGGCCTGCTGGACCGGATGCAGCGCGTCGCCGGCCAGGCCCTCGATGGTAGTGATCTTGTGATTCGCAGCCGCATGCATTGTGGTCATGCACGAGCGCGTGGCCTTGCCATCGAGCAGCACGGTACAGGCGCCGCAGGCGCCGACACCGCATCCATACTTGGTGCCGGTCAGGCGCAGGACATCGCGCAGGAACCACAACAGCGGCATCGCCGGGTCGCCATCGTGCAGGTAGGGCTTGCCGTTGATCGCTATCGGCAGCGGCTCAGGTGGTCGCGCGGATGGGTGTTTTGCGGCTGGCGCGATGGCCGCAGCGGCGTGTTCGGGTGGATTGGGCATGCACATCTCCATGCCGCGCGAACGGCAGGGCATGCGCTCGCGGGGCGTCATTCATTGTCGCACGGAGTTTTCAGTGACCGGGCAAGCGTCGCCAGATGAAATAGATCGGCAAGCCGACGAGGGTGATCAGCGCGCCCATGCCGGCGTCACCCGGATGCTGCCAGATCGTCACGCCGACGACCCATGCCACCACGATCAGGAACAGCACCGGCAGGAACGGATACCACGGCGTGCGGAACGTGGCCGGGTCGGTGGCGCGCGTGCGGCGGTACCAGAACAATGTCGCGATTACCGCGGCCATGCCGAGCCAGTCGCCGACCGTCGAATAATTCAGAAGCTGATCGAATGTTCCGGTTAGTGCGAGCACGCTGGTCCATGCGGCGAGCAGCAGCAATGCGACGTTCGGCGAGCGCCAGCGCGGATGCAGGTAGGCCGCGGAGCGGAAGAAGACGCCGTCCGCGCCCATCACCTGAAACACGCGCGCGGCACTGATCAT
>JBDTWV010000274.1:0-4541 GCA_040006495.1 Dokdonella sp. | reverse complement strand
AATGCTCCGATTTGGTGCGAATCGCTTCGCGTGCAGACAAACCGGGCGCCGTTGCAGATGGTGGTCACCGAGCCTGACTGCGCACGCGCAGATGCAACGCCCCTCGGTGGTCAAGCGATTATTATATCGCGGAATGCGGATCAAGCGATAAGCACTTGCCGACGGCGCGCCTCAATTGAACGCGGCGGGGCCGGATGGCTCGCCGATGACCAACATTGCGATTCACTCTCCGTGTGAATGCGAAACAGGCGGCGATCGCGCGATCTCATGCGTGACCATTCACCGGTCAAGAATGTTGGGCCATCCAGTGGCAACACGCACCGTCCGCTCGCGCGCAACAGAGAACCCTCCGTTCGGCGCGCACCGCAGCCAACCCTTGTGCTCAGGGTGCGTTTTAACGCGCTGCATCTGGCATTGGGTGGTCGGTCTTGTCAGCGACCCGAGGTGCCCTGTTCAACTGCGTGCGCTCCATCGGCTCATTGATGAAGGTCACCTGCTCGACGCCGCCCAGACATGCATGATTGACGTACCGGATGAGCTTCTCGCGAGCACTGTAGGTCTGGCCAAAGTTGCTGAGGCCAAGAGCCCGGCCGACGGCCTGCTGAGTGGGCAGATGGCGCGGCGCGCATCGAACAGTGAGGCTGTCCTGCGCTTGGCTCGCCGCCGAGGCAAACGGCAAGGTGAAAGCGAACGTGATGATCAAGGCGTTCTTGACGGAGATGTTCATGCTTGACTCCTGGCTGGGGGAAACCGACACGATGTGATCGGCAGCGCGAGGGTGCATTTGCTCAGCGGCAGGGTCTTGAGGGACTTGCGCGGATTGCATTGGGGAAAGCTTGGGCAATTGTTTGGGCGTGTATAGTGCTGATTGCACGGGAGTTTTGTGCCGGACGAGTCGATCTGATCACGGTGTGCAATGAGCTCGGAAAACAGCACTCGCAGTGAAATCAGCTTCGATGATGTCGTTATCGACACTACCGGGCATCGGCTGCTTGTGAGCGGTGTAGAGCGTTCGCTGGAGCCGAAGGCGTTTGCGGTGCTGGTGCTTCTGGCCGGCGAACCTGGGCGCGTGTTCAGCCGAAATGAGATTCTGGACGCGGTCTGGGGGCACAGCCATGTCACGCCCGGCGTGCTCAATCGTATCGTCACGCTGTTGCGCCAGGCGCTCGACGAGAGTGCCCGCGAGCGCCATTACGTGCACACCGTACATGGCATCGGTTATCGCCTGGATGCCGATGTCCACTTCGCCAACCGCGCGGCGGTAGTCAGCGCGTCGAAGGTCGTGTCAGGGGACAATGACGCTGCGCTTGGGCGCGATGACTTGGTTGCGCGCGTTCCGACTGCGGCTGCGGTCGAACGTCAAATGGTCTCGATCGCGCTGCCCTCTAGGCCGCTCGCGTGGCGGTTTGCTGCGATGGGGTTGTTGACCCTGCTGCTGGTCTCATTGGCGTGGATCGTTTACGCACGCTACGGTGGGCCTGCGCAACAGTCGGCCTCTGCTACCAACACCGTTCGCGCGCGGTCGGTCATCGTGTTGCCACTGCGCGTCATTGGCGGTTCTGCGGCCGATGCGGCATTTGCGGATGGGCTGGGCGAGGACCTGATCACGCTGCTGTCGCGGGTCGATGGCATGCATGTGATCGCGCGGACCTCTGCGACGCTGGCCAAAGGCAGTGGTGAAGAGTTGTCCGCCATCGCCAAGCGCTTGAACGTCAACTATGCTCTTGAGGGCAGTGTGCAACATGACGGCGACGAGTTGCTTGCGTCGCTGCGACTGGTCGACATCGCCACCGCACATACGCTGTGGGCGGAGCAATACAAGCGCGCGGCGACCGACGTTTTTGGCCTTGAGCGCGGCGTGGCAACCTCGGTGGCTTCGGTGCTGGCGCTCAAACTCAATGCCGGCTTGGAGTCGGAATTGGCGCGGAGCGAAGACCCGGTTCTGTACCGACGCTATCTCGAAGCTCGCCACCAGCTCCAAAGCGATGTGACGATGAGCGGTGCTGCGAAAATGCAGGCTCCATTTCGCCAATTGGTTGCCGACGCACCCACCTACGCGCGTGGCCATGCAGGGCTTGCACTGGCGCTGAACCAGATGTCGTTCGTGGACCCGGCAGATGCGGCGGCCAAGCATCGGGAAGCGGTCTCGGAGGCACGGCTCGCGTTGCAGATGGATCCGTCCCTGGTCGATGGATACGTCGTGCTCGGAGACGCGGCTTGCCGCGATGCCGATTGGGAACAGTGCATGGCGTTGCTGAGGCGCGGACTGGAACTTGCGCCAGCCGATTCGATCCTGCGTATGTGGACCTCACGCCACCTATTGACCTTGGGTTACCTCACCCAAGCGCTCGCGCAGATCAAGATCGGATACGCCGCCGACCCGCTGTCCCCGCTTATCAATTATCAGTTCGCCCGGACGCTCGATACGCTTGGCCTGCACGATGACGCGCAGCATCACCTGAAGATCGGGAACGAGACGCACCAGGCTGCCTTCTGGTTCAACGCGGTCTGGCGCGGTGACCTGTCGCATCTGCCGCAATTCATTCCAGATGCTCCCCATTTCACGGATTCGTATGCCTCCGTTGGCGCGGCCTTGCTCGATGCACGCCAGTGGCCTGCCGCAAGACAGGTCATAGATGCGTCGGAAATACCTGGTAAGCCTCGTTCCAATTGGCTGCACATGATCGATCCGCAGCCGGACAACATCGCAGAAAACATCGCGATGATGGAACGGGTCTGGCGCGCCGGCTACTCGGGCATGGACTCAATGCTGTGGAATCCGGAAATGGCCGCGTACCGCCGCGATCCAGCGTTTCAGGAATACATGCGACGCACCCACATGCTCGACTACTGGCGAGCGCACGGCTGGCCGGATCTCTGTCGCGCAAGCGCTTCAGGAGTGGTTTGCAGCTGAGGCGTTGTTCACGTGATCTGACCGGTGCACGTTCCTGCAGCAAGTGCGCATGCGTGCTGGCGGCGCACTGTCGCTGCTGCCCGTTCGCTTCAGTCCGTGAGGTCAACTTCTGCATTGCGCGTCACAGGGATGTGGGAACTGTCCGCAGATGTCGGAAGCGCCCGAGGGCACAGCTTACCGTCCATCCTTGGGCATAAAAAAACGGGCCGCAATGCGGCCCGTTTTGGTCTTGCGTGTTACGGCGCTGCGATTACTGGCAGATTTCGACTTTCACGTTGTCGATGTACATGCCGTTCGGCGCCGATGCCGCGGTGTTGGAATCGCTGACCGCGCGCCAGCGCAGCTGCACCGGTTGACCGGAGAAGCCGTCGATATCCACCAGTGAATGGATCGGCGTGCTGGTGGGAGCTTGGCACCAGGCCCATTCGCCCGCATTAGACTCACCTGCAGACGCGATGCCATCGTACGGATCGCTGATCAGGCGATTGCCGGTGAGGTAGCTGAACGCGCCGCTGCCAGCCTTGATCTGCATCGTGCCATTGTCCCAGCACGAACCCGGACCGTTGTCCTCGAAATGGTGGTAGGTGTCGAACGTCAGGAATGCATCCACCGCGTTGGCAGGAATGTTGAACGACGGCGAGATCAGTCCGCGATCGCTGGTCACGGTGTTGTTCACGATACCCCACACCTTGGTGCTCAGTCCGGTCCCGGCGGGCGCGGTGACCTGTGCCCACGCCGCGCCGCCCGATCCATTGAGCGTCCAGCCATTCACGCCGCTCTCCATATCGTCCTGGAACAGAGTCGTTTGAGTCGTGCCTGCCGGACACGTGCCCGGGACGCCAGTCGTGAAGGAGAACGTGGCCGAGGTTTGGCCATCCCCACAGTAATTGTGTGGCGTCACGCGCCAGAAATACTGGGTATTGGTGTCGAGCGCGGTTGTCGCGGTCCACTCGGCGGTGCTGACGGTCGCGGTGGCGACGATATCATTGAATCCGCTGTCGGTTGCAACCTCGACCGTGTAGCTGATCGCGTCAGTCGGTGGCGGTGGCAGCGGCGGCAGTATGGTGCCATCGAAGCCGTCGCCGAAAATACGGTCGGTATTTCCGCCCCAGGTCAGGTGTGGATAGATCTTGACGCCCGCGGCTGCATTCGCCGGCGCGTTCAACTGCACCAATGGCGGTGCATTGGCGGAAATGCCCAGTTCCAAGCCGACGGTACGCGTCTGGCTGCCGCTCGTTCCGCTGGCGCTGAAGCTGTACTGGCCGGAAGGCAGGGTGGCACCATTGAGTAGGGTGAGCGTGCTGGAGCCAGCACCCATCACACTGGCCGAGGAAAATTTCGCGGTGGTACCGGCGGGAAGGCTGCTTGCGCTCAACGACACGGAGCCGTTGAATCCATTGAGGACGCCGACGCGCAGCGCGTAGAACGGATCG
Organism: Dokdonella sp.; assembly: GCA_040006495.1. Taxonomy (GTDB): domain Bacteria; phylum Pseudomonadota; class Gammaproteobacteria; order Xanthomonadales; family Rhodanobacteraceae; genus Dokdonella_A. The sequence continues at coordinate 194 of JBDTWV010000274.1, read as the reverse complement.
GTCGCTGCCGCGCCGCAGAACTGCACGCGTTGTGGTGATTCGGGCACCAGTGCGAAATCCGGGCTGCCGCAGCCGGGGAACTTGAACGAGCACACGCGGGTGCGCCACGCCGACGAAGCCGTGGTCGCGTAGTACTCGTTGGTGAAATAGAACGTGCACTGGTCGACCGGGTCGACGCTCATCGACGAATAGTC
>JBDTWV010000273.1:0-4549 GCA_040006495.1 Dokdonella sp. | reverse complement strand
CCACAAGGGCCGACGCGGCGATCCTCGGTTTGGTGGGAGCTGCGGAAGCCGCGATGCTTTTGCACTGTCTCAAGCGCTCGAAAAGGCATCGCGCCTGCCGGCGCTCCCACAAGGGCCCGGGCCGCGATGCTTGGGTTGGTGGGAGCGGCGGAAGCCGCGATGCTTTTAGACTGTTTCAAGCGCGTGAAAGGCATCGCCCCTGCCGGCTCTCTCATGAGGGCCCGCCACGGGATGTTTTGATGGGGAGAGGACCGCGCGCTCGAATCTGTAGATCGGGGCTCGTTCAACGATCCGCGCCGCGCACCATGTTCGCGACAGCGGCGTAATCGCCATCGTTCGGCTGCGGCTTGATGCCGAGCAGATGCGCGAGCAACGGATACACGTCGACGTTGTCGAATTCCGGCACGACCAGGCCGCGCCTGAAATCCGGCCCATGCGCGATGAATAGCGCGCGCATCCTGGAGTCATCGTTGTCGTAGCCGTGTTCGCCGGCGGAAAAGTGACCGCCGCCGTTTTCGTAGTCGTGCGAGGTGATGATTCCGCCATCGACGGCGAGGCAGAGCAGGGCGGGGATGCGCGGATTGGTGCCGTAGTGCAGGCGTGTCGGCACCTGCGATTTGCGCCAGCACTGCATGTGCGGGTGCGGCGTGAGCAGCGCGCGCTCGACCTCCACGGTCTTGCCTGCATTCGGATTGATGCCGGCGAGGATGCCATAGTTGACGACGCTGACGTCGGCCAGCGAAACCACGTCGTCGAGGTAGGTGCGCAGGGCAGGCGTGGTCGCGGTCATGCCGTGATCGGACACGATCACAAGATTCGTTTGCGTGAATAGCCCGCGTTGCTTCAAGCCGCCGATCAACTTTGCGAGTGCCGCGTCGACCTCCTGCAAGGCCGCGGCGACTTCTGTTGAGTCCGGGCCGTGGCCGTGGCCTGCGTGGTCGACCTGCTCGAAATACAGCGTGAACAACGTCGCGCGTTGCGGCGCAGGCTCATCGATCCAGCGCAGCAACTGCTCGACGCGCTGATCCGGCGTCATCTTCGCGTTGAACGGCAGCCACTCGCTCGGGAGCACGCCATCGATCGCCACGTCCGAGCCCGGCCAGAACATCGTCGCAGCATGCTCGCCCTGCTTTTCGACGCTGACCCAGATTGGCTCCCCGCCCCACCACGAAGGATCAGCGATGGTTTTCGGATCCTTGTAGACGAAAACTTTTCCAGTCACCGGATCGACCATGCGATTGTTGATGATGCCGTGGTGATCCGGATACAGGCCGGTCACCAGCGTGTAGTGATTCGGAAACGTCAGCGTCGGGAAAGCCGGCTTCATCGCCTCGGCGCGGACACCGTCGGCGGCGAGCGCGGCGAGAGTTGGGGTTTCGTGGCGAGCGAGAAAGTCGGCGCGAAAGCCGTCGATCGAGATCAGGATCAGCGGATGGCGGGATTCAACCGTGTGCCGGGTCGAAACCGGCGTGCACGCGGTGAAACAGGCGATCCAGAAAACAACGAGCAGGGTGCGCAGGCGCATCGAGGTGATTCCGACCAAGTGAGCGCGCATCCTCGCGCAAAGTGATGACAGTTCCTAGGCGCCGTTGGTCAGGGTGTCGAATTCACCCGCACCACATCGCAAGGTGATCACGCGGACGTGTAGCGTCCGTTGCCGTCGATGCGCGCACGGCCGATCGCGACCAGGGTGTGGAGGATCGTTGGCAGGCGTTCGCGCCAGCGTCCGCGCGCGTCGGCGACGGCGCGGAACTGGTGGGGCAGGTGCTTCGGCCACGGTTGTTTCTTGGCTGCCATGGCAACCGGCGTCGGTGCCGACGCGTCGATGTCGATTCACTGGTCGTCCAGCCGGAACACCCAATTCGTGCGCGACTGATTGTGTGTTGGGGGGCGGCGAGCGCGGACGGAATCGGCGAACAGTCGTACCCAGTGCTCAGGCGCTACTTTGCGCGGTGCCTGCGATCAGCAATGGCTGCACGAAGCAAAGCGGTCACGCACGAACTTTTGCTGGATTCAACATCACGGATTTTTACATGCCGCAATTTCTTGCCGTTGCCCTGCAGAAGCCCCGTTGGATCAGGCAGCGAGGTGCCGTGGTAGAAGCCAAGATTCACATGTGAATCCTGCACGGCAATGTAGGCGTAGTGCTCCGTCATCTTCTTCGGACCCACACCAAAGCTGGCAATCCGGAGTTTTGGCCACACCACTTCGACGAAGCCGCTGTGCAGGGAAGCGATCTGCTGACGGAGCGACTCGCACACGGGTCGCTGCTGCGGCGTCGCGATGGCCAGGATGTCGTCGAATATTCCGTGTGTCGCATTGTCAGCCATGCTATCGCTCGCCAAGGCTGGCAGCTGCGAGCCGTCAGGTACACGGAGCGCACTCACCGGCATTGCGATTTCCAGTGAGAGATCATTCAACACAGGCACGACTGAGCGGATCGACGATGTCGACCGGGTGCGCTACGCACCACGCACGCGCGCCATGCCAACGCTGCCGTGGATCTTCGCGATGGTGGGTTCGGCGATGTAATGCTCGCCGCCGTCGGCGTGGAAATTCCGGTAGGTTTCGAGCAAGCCGCCGTAGATGTGGAGCGTGATGGCGGGATGGCGTGCCGACAGGTTGGTGCAGCGGTGGGCATGCCCGGCCGTGCCGAGGAATGCGCAGGAGTCGTCTTGGCCGAGTAGCGTGGTGCCGATGAAACGTGGTTGCGCGGCGTCGCCGACCAGTTCGTAGTCCTCGACCCCGAGGGAACCCTGCAGGACCAGTTCGATGCCCCACAGCCCGGCGTGATCGTGGATCGGTGTTGAATGCCCCGCTGGCCAGACCATGATCAATCCAGTGTAGCGACCTTCGCGTTCGCGTTCGTACAACCAGCGCGTGAGCTCGTGCGGGCGTTCGTCGCATAGCTTGCGCAGCTCGCGGCGATCCTTGGGGGAATACCAGATCGCCTCACGCAAGCCCCCGTGCACGCGCTCCAGTGAAAAATCCGCAACGGTCATGCACGATGTCATGTAGGAGCGGACGCTGCGCGTCACATCCAGATCGATCGGCAACATACTGTGTCCCCCGACATGTTCGTAGTGTGAACTGCATCACAGCAGGTGTTAAACAGGCGCTAAGGCGAGAGCATATGTCAGGAATGTTCCGCATCGCATTGATTAAAAACAGTTTGTTTTCTCGATAAAGACCGGCGAACGGGGGTGGCTGGGTGATCCTGCCTACCTGTTTCGCGGCAAGCCTCGGAGTGTTGCATGAGCTTGTTCAAGCCACTGGTGATCGGCAGCGTGACCGTGCGCAATCGCATCGTCGTTTCTCCGATGTGCGAATACTCCGCGCCCGACGGCGTGCCGACGGATTGGCATCTGGTGCATCTGGGCAGTCGTGCTGTGGGTGGCGCGGGGCTGGTTTTCACGGAAGCGACGGCGGTGTCGCCGGAAGGGCGGATCTCGCCCGCCGATACCGGCATCTGGAACGCCGCACAGCGCGACGCGTGGGCGCGCATCGCCGCTTTCATTTCGTCGCAGGGCGCGGTGGCGGGCATCCAGCTCGCGCATGCGGGTCGCAAGGCCGGCACTGCCGCGCCGTGGGATGGTGGGGGTCCGTTAACGGTGGTGCAAGGCGCATGGACGCCGGTGGCGCCGAGCGCGCTCGCGTTCGACGTGGGCTATGCGATGCCCGGTGCACTCGATGCGGCCGGTATTGCAAAGGTCATCACCGATTTCCGCGCGTCTGCCCTGCGCGCCGCTGAGGCGGGTTTCGAGGTGATCGAGATCCACGCCGCACACGGCTACCTGTTGCACGAATTCCTGTCGCCGTTGTGCAATCAGCGCACCGATGCGTATGGCGGTTCGCTCGAAAACCGCGCGCGCCTGTTGCGCGAGACGGTCGCCGCCGTGCGCGAGGTATGGACCGCGCCGCGGCCGCTGTTCGTGCGCGTCTCCGCGACCGACTGGGTCGCGGGCGGTTGGGATATCGACGAATGCGTGGAGCTCGCGCGCCGGCTGAAGCACGACGGCGTCGACGTGATCGATTGTTCGTCCGGCGGCGCGGTGCCGCATGCAAAGGTGCCGGTCGCGCCGGGCTATCAGGTTCCGTTTGCCGCGCGCATCCGCCGTGATGCCGATATTGCGACGTGTGCGGTCGGCATGATCACCGACGCGCGCCAGGCCGAGGCGATCCTTGAGCGTGGCGATGCCGACCTTGTCGCGATGGCGCGCGAACTGCTGCGCGATCCGTATTTCCCGCGACGCGCGGCGGCTGAACTCGGTCTTGGCATCGAGGCGCCGCGGCAGTATCAGCGGGCCTGGTAGTCCCAGACCATTGATGGAAACAGGCAATGGTTTCGAGCCGCATGTTGTAGTGTACGGTCGCGCTTGCAGCGCTCCTACAGCGGCGCGTTAGTCTGTTCAGGGGCCGGCCGTAAACAAACGCCAACTGAGCACGACCGTAGCGGCGGCGACCAACATCAGCGCCAGAGCCGCAGCATTCAACCAGCCAGCAATCTTCTTCGCATCGGTGTCTCGCCGGATCGGCGTATTGCGCAGTA
>JBDTWV010000272.1:0-4556 GCA_040006495.1 Dokdonella sp. | reverse complement strand
CCCCGACATGGTAGGCGCCAATCAGCAGGTCGGTTGAGCCGGTGCCCAGCTGCAGGCCGCGATCGATGATCTCGCCCGTCATCGGACCGCTGCGAAACGTGTCATCGGTGCGCCCGGTTGGCAGCTTCACGCCAAATTGGATTCCACTCGTGTGGTCCGGCGAAAAACCGGCGTAACGCGCAATGAGGCGCAGGTCGCCGATGCCGCGTGATTGCGAACTCGACACCTCGGTGTCGCCTTCGCCGATTGTGGTGTGAAAGCGGTCGAACGTCGGCAGCAGCGCGCTGATGCCCCAGTTCGCGTTCGGGCTGTATTCGGCGCCGAGTGTCGTGTTGCGGTTGATTGTGGATTGCTGGACTTCCGATTCGTTGGGCAAGACGATGCTGCCGCGCTCGACGCTATCGGTGCCACTGCGCAACTGCGACTGGTTGAAGTAGTCGGTACGCAGATCGAAGCGCCATCCTCTGCTGGAACCCAGGCCTTGCGTCGCCCAGTCTGCGTTGAGCGTGCAGCCGCAGCTCGAACAGGCCAGTGCGCTGAGAGGGGCCATCGCTGCAGTGGCTAGTGCGATGCACAGTGAAATGCGGATTGGATGCACGTGACTTACCCTGGCGCAGAGGCGTTGGCGAATGCGGGCGAAGTCCGGAGGCAGTCCGCTCGAAACACGCCTTGATCGACTGTTGAACGAGTCTCCTCGTTCTCCCGATATTGCGCAAGCTTGTTATGTGTAAAGATCTAACTGCTTGACGACTCCCGCACAGGACGCTTTGCCAACTTGCGCTGCAAAGTGCGCCGATGCAGGCCAAGTCGGCGCGCCGCTTCGGAAATATTGCCCTCGCATTCGGCCAGGGCGCGCTGGATATGTTCCCACTCCAGACGCTTCAGCTGCGGCGCGTGCGCCGGGATGGAGGACGCCTCGGGAGTGGCGTGCCGGGCGACACCGAGCAGCGCTTGCGCGACTTGGTCCGCATCGACCGGTTTGGCGAGGTAGTCGTGTGCACCACGCTTGATCGCCTCGACCGCCGTCGCGATCGACGCGTAGCCGGTCAGCAGCAGGATACGCAGCTCGGGACGCGCGGCCAACAATTGTGGAATCAAGGCAAGGCCGCTCTCGGCGCCAAGTTTGAGATCGAGCACGGCGAAATCCGGCGCATGTTCTCGAATCAGCGCGAGTGCACCGATGCTGTCAGCGGCGATGTGGACGACGAATCCGCGGGCGCCGAGCGCGCGCGCGAGCACGGCGCTGAACACGGCGTCGTCGTCGATCAGGATGACGCGATGGATCGGATCGGGACTCATGGTGCGCGATTGTCCGTGGTCAAGAGTGGAACGCGCAATCGCTGGCGCCATCCGCCGCTGGGCAGCGTCTCTGCGCGCAGGCTTCCGCCGAGCCGCTCGGCGGTGGCGTGGGCCAGTGCGAGGCCGAGTCCCAGGCCGTCGCGCTTGCTGGTCTGGAATGCATTCCCGTGCCCCGGCGCGCTGCCGCTGCCGTGATCGGCCACGCTGAATTCAACCTGCTCCGCGCCCGCGCTCACGCCGAGTTGTATCGCGGCCTTGCCAGCCCCGAGTGAAGCATCCGCGGCATTGCTGAGCAGATTGATCAGCGCATGGCGCAGATTCGGCGCCGCTTCGATCTCGCGGGAGTTGGCGCCGGTCTCGATGCTGACCTGCAATTCGATTTCCGGACGCAGCAGGCGGAACTGATTCTCGCAATCGCACACGAATCGGGTCAGTTCGAGTCGCTGCGGGGTGCCCGCCAGTTGCCGGCTGCCGACCGCGACCAGTTCGCGCAGGATGTCGCGGCAACGGTCGGCCTGGCTCGTCAGCAACGTCAGGTCTTCAGACAGTGCGCCGTCGTCAGCATGTTCGCGGCGCAACTCGCCAAGCAAGGTGCGGATAGTCGACAGCGGAGTGTTGAGTTCGTGCGCGGTGCCGGCGGCCTGTGTCGCGATCGCGAGAATGCCTTCGTCGCGCAATGTGCGCTCGCGTTCGAGCTGCACATCGGCATCGCGTTCGCGCAGCGCGCGCGCGAGCCGCGCGATGAAGAACGCGAGCACTGCAGCCGTCACGACGAAGCTGGCCACCGAGCCGGTCACGTGCAGGTAGAACGTCCCGATATCGGTTGCGTGCAGCGGCGGCAATGCGACATGCCACGGTACCAGCAGCAGATAGCAGGCGGCGGCGAGCACCGCGACGGCCATCACGTAGCGCAACGGCAATGCTGCGGCGGCCAGTGCGATCGGCATGACCAGTAGGGAAACGAAAGGATTGGTTGCGCCACCCGAAAAGTACAGCAACCAGCTCAGTACACCGATATCGACGGCCATGTGCCCGAATGCCTCGATGAGATGCACCGGCCAGGGTTGGCGCAGGCGCCAGAACGCGAACGCTGCGAAAGCGGCCAGCGCACCAATACCGAGCGCGAGCGGTGTGATTGGCACGGCGACGCGCAAGGCGAGCGCGACGATCGCCACGGTCAGCGTCTGGCCGGCGACCGCGCACAGTCGCAGCCAAGCGAGTGTCTCGGTCAGCTCGCGGGCACGATCGAAGAAATCGTTGTGGACGGCGGCAGCATTCGTCATCGACGCATTGTGCCATCCGCGCGATGCGCAATCCGGGTTGCGGCGGGGGATTGGTGGGGGCCATGGCAGGCGCGCTGTTGGTGACGCTGCATGCGACAAGCATCGTCCTGCCAGCGCTCCAGCAATGTTTGTTCGAAGCCCTTGTTAAGGCCCGGTCGCACGTGTTGTATGCAGCGGCAACTGAATCGCGACCTCCAGGCCGCCGCCATCTGCATTGCGCGCGACGATCGCCCCGCCGTGGCGTTCGATCGCGCGTCGCGCGATAGCCAGGCCGAGACCGGTGCCGCCACTGGTACGCGTGCGTGCGCTGTCGGTGCGGTAGAACGGCTCGAAAATACGCGCGATGTCGGCGGCTGGCACGCCCGTACCGTGGTCGCGCACGTTGATCAACGCCTGATCTGTACGCTGCGGATCGCGGATCAGTCGAACGCTGACCGTGCTGCCGTCGGCGGTATAGGCCAGTGCGTTGCGGATCACGTTCTCCAGCGCGCTGTAGAGCGCCGCGTGCGACCCGGTCAGGACCAAGCGCTCGCATTCGGTGAGGACCACCTTGCGACCGCGCGGAGCGCCCTCGTAGTCCGCGTTCGTGATCACGTCCTCAAGCAGGCCATCCAGCGCGATGGTGTCGTTTGCGGCGCCCGTGGCGGTTTCCAGGCGTGACAGCTCGAGCGCTTGCGCGAGCATCGATTCGAGTCGATCCGATTCGCATTCGATGCGATCGAGTGACGCGGTGACTTGCGTGGCATCTCCGCCACGTGCCAGTTCCAGTGCGACGCGTTGGCGTGCCAGGGGTGAGCGCAGCTCGTGCGAGACATCGCGTACCAGTCGGCGGTGGCTTTCGACCAGCGTCTTGATCCGCTCAGCCATGACGTCGAATTCCGCGGCGAGCGCGGTGACCTCGGCGCTGCGACCGAAGCGCAGGCGACCGACGCGCGCATCCAGATCACCCTCGGCGAACCGGCGCGTGCTGGCGCGGATGTGTGTCAGCGGCGCGGTGACGTACCAAGCGAGGAACATGCTGAACAGCGCGCTGACAATCATCGCGACGCCGATGTTGGTCCAGAACGTTTGTGGCCGGCGCGACAGCAGGCGCGAAAAGAAGCTGCCCTCAAGCGTGGCGACCACCGCGTACGCGTGACCGTCGCGCGTACGCGTCGCTCGTGCGCGCAGGCGATCCGAACCCAGTGTGACGCTGCTGGCTGGCCGCCCTCCCTCCGCAACGTCGCCTTGCGGCAGTGCGGCGAATGCCGCAGTGGCCGCCGACCGCACGCCGTCGGACGCTTGCCGCCCCAGCAATTCGTGGCCATCCACATTGAACGCATAGACGCCGATCGGACCGAAGCCCGCGGCGCGATGCAGCCACTCGCGCACGTCGTCTTCGCTGCCGCGCCGCAGTTCGTGTGCGGTACGCGCGACCAGGTCATCCAACGCCGCTTGCAGACGCGTGATCTCGAGGCCGGGAATTTTTTCCTTTTCGAAATTGCTGGTGGTGATCCACGCGAATGCGACCAGCACAACCACGGTCGCGATCCAGATCGCCACGAATATGCGCCAGAACAGCTTGCGCATCATGGTCGGTTCACGCGGTTTCGCCGAGCTGGCGCAACAGGTAACCGCTGCGATGAATCGTGGTGATCGGCGAGGTGCCGTCCGGCGCATCACCGAGCTTGCGGCGCAGGTTGGACACGTGCACGTCGATCGAGCGGTCGAAGGGTCCGAGCGGCCGGCCGAGCACGGTCTGCGAGATGCGCTCCTTGCTGACCACGCGACCCACTTCGCGCAGCAACAGGACGAGCAGGTCGAACTCGGTCGCAGTCAGCGCGATCTGTTCGCCGTGAACGCTGATGCTGCGTGAGGCCGCACGCAACCAGATCGGACCGTTGCGCAGGTCAGTCAGCGTCTCGTGGCCCTCGCCGCGCGCGCGACGCAGCACCGCACGCAGGCGCGCTGCGAGTTCGCGCGGGTTGCAGGGTT
>JBDTWV010000271.1:0-4578 GCA_040006495.1 Dokdonella sp. | reverse complement strand
CCATGATCAGCAGCACGACTTCCTGGCGCACGATCACCGCGACGCAGCCGAGCGCGGCGCCGATCGCGAGCGCGCCGATGTCGCCCATGAACACCTGCGCCGGGTAGGTGTTGAACCAGAGGAAACCGAGACCGGCGCCGGCCATCGCGCTGCAGAAGATCGCCAGTTCTCCGGCGCCCGGAATCGCCGGGATGCCAAGGTATTCCGAGAACACCTTGTTGCCGGCCAGATACGCAAACACGCCGAGTGCGGCCGCGACCAGCACGCTCGGCATGATCGCGAGGCCATCGAGGCCATCGGTCAGGTTCACCGCATTCGAGAATCCGACCACGATGAAATAGGTCAGGCCGATGAACGTGGCGGCACCGAAACCCGTCAACCAAGGCGAGGATGTGGCGATCCCGGCAATCTGCCCGAGCGGTACTTGCGCATGTTTGATCAGCGGCAGATAGAACGTCGTTGCAGCAGGCGTATCGGCCGTGAAGTAAAGGATCAACGCAACGCCGAGCCCGCACAGCGACTGCCAGAAATATTTCCATCGCGCGGGCAGGCCGCGGCTGTCGCGCAGCACCAGCTTCTTGTAGTCATCGTAGAAGCCGCTCACGCCGAACGCGACCAGCACGCCCAGAACGAGCCACACGTAGCGATTGCGCAGATCGGCCCAGAGCAGGGTTGCCACGGTGATCGAGGCGATGATCAGCACGCCGCCCATCGTCGGCGTTCCAGCCTTGACCAGATGCGACTGCGGACCATCGCTGCGGATGACCTGGCCAGCCTTGACCGACGCGAGCTTGCGGATGATCAAAGGACCCGCCAACAGCGACACCGACAGCGCGGTCAGCGTGCTCATGATCGCGCGGAAGGTCAGGTACTGGAACAGATGGAAGCCACTGATCCAGCCCCTCAGCAATTCGGCCAGTTCAAGCAACATGGCGTTCGCCTCCCTGACTGCGCTCGCGCCCGAGCAGCGCGTCGACCACGCGATCCATCGCGGAGGATCGCGAGCCCTTGACCAGCAGCACGACGCCGCTGCGCAGTTCCGCTCGCAACGCTTCGATCAATTGCGCTTGGTCGGAGTGGTGCATGGCACCACTGCCAAAGGCCTTGACCGCTGCCTGGCTGAGTGGGCCGACCGCGCGAAAGCGCTGGATGCCACTGCGCTTGGCCAGCGCGCCGATGTCCGCGTGAAGGCGCTCGGCATCGGTGCCGAGCTCCGCCATGTCGCCCATGACCAGCACGCGCTCACCGGGTTCCGCGGCGAGCGTCGCGATCGCTGCAGCGAACGAGCCAGGATTGGCGTTGTAGCTGTCGTCGATGACAACCGCGTTCGATGCGTGCAGCGTGCGCAGCAGACGACCGGCGACCGCGGGCGCCGCTTCGAGGCCGCTCTTGATCGTCGCCAGCGGCACACCGAGCGCCGCCGCGACCGCGCCTGCGGCGAGCGCGTTCATGACGTTGTGACGGCCTGGAAACGGCAATGCGACTTCGCAGCTTCCGGCCGGCGTGAGCAGGCGAAAGCGGCCTTCCGCATTCGCCTCGGGATCGGTGTTCGCGCTGATGTCGGCGCGGCGCAACAGGCCGAAGCGCGTGGCGCGCCGCGGCGCGGCCAGTATCGCGAAGTACTCGGCGAACGCATCGTCGGCGTTGATGATGGCGATGCCGTCGCCCGGCAACGCGCGGTAGATCGCCCCCTTGGTCTCGGCAACGCCTTGCAGGCTGCCCATGCGTTCCAGATGCGCGGCAGCCACGTTGTTGACCAGCGCGACATCCGGCTGCGCAATGCGCGACAGATATGCGATGTCGCCAGGCTTGCCAGCGCCCATCTCGATGATCGCGTATTCGGTGTCGGCCGGCATCGCGAGCAGCGTCAGCGGCAGGCCGATTTCGTTGTTGAAGTTGCCGGCATTGGCATGGGTGCGCCCGTGGCGGCCGAGGATCGAGGCGAGCAAGGTTTTCACCGTGGTCTTGCCGTTCGAACCGGTGATCCCGACCACGCGCGCGCGGCTGCGCAAGCGCACCGCGCGTGCGATTTCGCCGAGCGCGATCAGGGTGTCGGCAACGATGACTTGTGGCAATTTTGTCGGTAGTTCGCGGTTCACCAGCAACGCGGTCGCACCGCGTTCGCGCGCCTGTTCGGCAAATGCATGCGCATCGTGGTGTTCGCCTTGCAGCGCGACGAACAACATGGCCGGGCCCAGCGTGCGCGTGTCGGTGGACACCGCATCGACGACTGCGTCGGCGCCGTGCAGGCGGCCACCGGTCCATTTCGCGATATCGGTCAGCGCGAGGTTCAGCATGCGCGTTGCTCCAAGGCACGACGCGCGATCGCAAGATCGTCGAACGGGCGCTTCTCGCCGCCGATTTCCTGATACGCCTCGTGGCCTTTGCCGGCGATCAACACGATGTCGCCGGCCTGCGCGAGGCTGATTGCGTGCGCGATCGCGTCCGCACGGTCACGCTCGACGATTGCGCCCAGCGGCCGCTTCAGTCCGGCGAGGATCTGCTCGACGATCGCATCGCCATTCTCGCCGCGCGGATTATCGTCGGTGATCAGGATGCGATCGGCCAGGCGCTCAGCAATCGCGCCCATTTCGGGACGTTTGCCGATGTCACGTTCGCCGCCGCATCCGAACACGCAAACGAGACGGCCCGTGCAATGCGCGCGCAAGCTGGCCAGTGCCTGTTCGAGGGCGTCCGGCGTATGCGCGTAGTCGACGACGATCAGCGGCAGCGCGAGCACGCCGCCAAGACGGCTCATGCGCCCCGCCACCGGACGAAGTGCAGCGAGCGCAGCCTCGATCGCCGCGAACGAAAACCCGAGCTGACCGAGACAGGCCGCGACCGCGAGTACGTTGGAGACATTGAAGCGGCCCAGCAGGCGCGTCGTGACCCGGCCCGCACCCCACGGCGTGGTAAGCGTGAAGGCCTGACCGTTTCTACCGCTTTCGAGCGCCGATGCGATGACCTCGGCGGCGGCGTTTTCAATACCGTAGCGCAGTCGCGTGACACTCTTCGGCAAGGTGTCGGCCAGCGCGCGGCCGAATGCGTCCTCGACATTGATCACCGCAGTGCCCAAATCGGACCACGCGAACAGGCGCCGCTTCGCCGCGCCGTAGGCAGTCATCGTGCCGTGGTAGTCGAGATGGTCGCGGGTCAAGTTGGTGAATACCGCGACATCGAATGTGACGCCATTGACGCGGCCCTGGTCGAGCGCATGTGACGATACTTCCATCGCAACATGGCTGGCTCCAGCCTCGCGAAAATCCGCGAGCAGACTGTGCACAGCGATCGCATTCGGGGTGGTGCGTTCGCCTTCATGGATCGCGCCGTGCAGGCCGGCGCCGAGCGTTCCGATCGTCGCAACGCGACGACCGGCATGGTCAAGTGCTTGCGCGAGCAATTGCACGGTCGAGGTCTTGCCGTTGGTGCCGGTCACGCCAATCACGCTCATTGCGCGCGAAGGCTCGCCGAAGAAGCGTGCCGCAATCACGCCGAGCTGGTCGCGCAGCCCGTCGATCCACACAACCGGCGCTTGGGTGTTGTCTGATCCCGTCCCGGAAGCAGCGCGCGGCACGAGCGTATCGATGATCTGCTTCTCCGACAGGATCACCGCTGCGCCACGTGCCGACGCTGCCGGGGCAAACGTGATGCCGTGCGCATGAGCGCCGGCGAGTGCGACGAACGCATCGCGTGGGTTTACGCGACGCGAATCGAGGCTGAGTCCGCGCACGACGATGTCGCCGGCGGCGCCTGCATCGGCGTGGCCATCAAGGAGTTCGCGGACGCTCATTTCGCGACGAGTTGTCATTCGGCCGCCTCATCCGTGCTCTCAGCGGCCGGCGGGGTCGCCACGGGCTTGCGCTCACCGCGCACGCTGCGCGCCTGATCGGGCGCGGCCGTGTACCAATTCTGGACATTGTCGGGCGACACATCGAGCAGGCGCAGTGCGCCATCGACGACCTTGCTGAAAACCGGCGCGGAAATGGTGCCGCCGTAGTACGCGCCTTGCGGATCGTGGATCACCACGACGCCAACCATGCGCGGCGCGCTGGCCGGCGCGATGCCGACGAACAACGACACATATTTCTTGTTGTAGCTGCCTCCGCTGGCCACGCGCGCGGTGCCGGTCTTGCCCGCAACGAGGTAGTTGCGAATCGCCGCCTTGGGCGCGGTGCCACCCGGCGCCACCACGGTCTCGAGCATGGCCATGACATCCGCAGCGATTTCGGGATCGATGACCGCTCGATCCGGTTGCTCGGCGCCCTTGACGAAGGTCGGCGAGCGCAGGCGACCGCCATTGGCGATCGCGGCATACCCCTGCGCAATCTGCAGCGGGGTCATGTTGATGCCGTAGCCGTACGCGATGGTCGCCTGTTCGACCGGACCCCATTTCTGCGGAATCGGCAGATAGCCCGAGGCCTCGCCGGGAAAGCCGCTGCCGGTTACTTCACCAAACCCGAAGCGGTGGTAGACGTCGTACATGTGCTCGCGGGTCATGGTCAGCGCGATCTTCGCCGCGCCGACGTTGCTCGAATGAGTGATAACGCCCGTGACGTCGAGCAGGCCCTTGTTGTGCAC
>JBDTWV010000270.1:0-4592 GCA_040006495.1 Dokdonella sp. | reverse complement strand
ACGAGATCGAGGCAGTTGTCCTCGCCGTCGATCCGGAACGCGAGCGCATCTCGCTCGGCATCAAGCAGCTCGAACAGGATCCGTTCGGCCAGTTCATGGCTGCGCATCCGCGTGGCAGCATGCTGACCGGCACGGTTCGTGAAGTCGACGCGAAGGGTGCGACGATCGATATCGCCGAAGGCGTCGAAGGGTATCTGCGTGCGAACGACATCGCCAAGGAACGCGTTGAAGATGCGACGCTGCACTTCAAGGTTGGCGATACGGTCGAAGCGAAGTTCACTGGTATGGACCGCAAGGGTCGCAGTCTGCAGCTTTCGATCCGCGCCAAGGACGAAGAGGACTTGCAGAGCACGCTGGATGAATACCAGAGCGCAACGGGCGGCACCACCAAGCTCGGCGCGTTGCTGAAAGAGCAGCTTAATCGCTGACGCCATGCGCGGCATGCGGAGGAATCCGCACGCCGCAAGCAAACTTCGCGCACCGGCGACGGTGCGCGTTTTTTTGAACCGAGACCGCAACCATCAACAACGCGATGACAAAATCGGAGCTTATCGAGTCCTTGGCAACACGGCAGCGGCATCTGGCGGCCAACGATGTTGAACTCGCCGTCAAGAGCGTGCTCGAGCAGATGAGCCAATCGCTTGCGACCGGGGAGCGTATCGAGATCCGCGGCTTCGGAAGTTTTTCGCTGCATTATCGTCCACCGCGCATGGGACGCAATCCCAAGACCGGCGAATCGGTAGCGCTGCCGGGCAAGCACGTGCCACATTTCAAGCCGGGCAAGGAATTGCGTGAACGCGTCAACGAGAAGATCGACGCCACCAAGATCGCGGAACCCGCCTGATCCGGTCAGGGGCGACAATCGCAGAGCGCTGACTTCAGGCAGGCCGCACTGTCCGCAATATCCCAACCGCAGTGTCGACTGCTGAGTGTGTCGGGTGCACTCCGGCCCGAGCATCTATCATGCGTCGGCCTGAGCATCGTTTGCAGACCATGCATGCTATTTTCATCATCCTGGTTTTGATCGTGATCGCCTGCGGAGCGCTGTTCGACGCACTCAATGGCGCGCGCGTCGTGCTCGATTTCTATTTTATCAAGATCACCTTGCCGATTGACGCGGCCTTGCTCGGTGCGCTCCTTTTGGGCTGGGTGTACGGGGGTCTGGTCGCATGGTGCGGCCATCTGTCTGGCCGCCGGCGCGCGGCACGACGCGACCGGACGGCTCTGTTGCCGCAAGCGCCACCGCATGGAGGCGCATGACCAACGTACTTGCCCTGCTGTTTTTCCTGCTTCCGGTCGCGGCATTTTCTGGTTGGGTGCTGGGACGTCGCCGCAGCGAGCGCACGTCTGGTGCACGCGTCAACGAACTTTCGACCAGCTATTTCCGCGGCCTCAATTACCTGCTCAACGAGCAGCAGGACAAGGCGATCGAGGTATTCCTCAAGCTTGCCGAGATCAATCGCGACACGGTCGAGACACATCTGGCGCTGGGCAATCTGTTCCGCCGCCGCGGCGAGGTCGAGCGCGCGATCCGTGTGCATCAGCATTTGATTTCCCGCCCGAATCTCAATCAGGACGAGAAGACCATCGCGCTGCTGGAATTGGGCGAAGACTATATGCGCGCCGGCCTACTCGATCGCGCTGAAACGCTATTCACCGATCTGGTTGCAATGGATGCGTTGGCACCGTCCGCCTTGAAACACCTCATCGGCATCTATCAGCACGAGCGGGACTGGAACAAGTCGATCGAAAATGCCTTGCGCTTGCAGCAGGCTACAGGCGATTCACAGGGCGCCCTCATTGCGCAATTTCACTGCGAACTTGCCGAACTCTCCCGTGCGCAAGGTGCACGCGAGGACGCGCACGCGCACGTCGCGGACGCTTTCGCGGCGGAACCTGAGTGTGTCCGCGCGCACATGATCGAAGGCCACCTGGAATCTGCGGCGGGACATCTCGATCTGGCGATCCAGGCGTTCGAGCGCGTTGCTGAACTGGATGTCGATTATGTGCCGGAGATCCTGTCGCCGCTGCTCGATTGCTACGCACGCGCACAACACATGCAGCGCGCGGAGGAGTTCCTGCTGCGCATTACCGAGCGCTATCAGGGTGTATCGCCAGTCCTGGCGCTTGCGAAGATGTACACCATTACACGTGGCGAAGAGGCCGCCGCCGAATTCCTGAACCAAGTTCTGCGCGAGCGTCCGTCCGTGCGAGCCTTGATGGCGATGATCGACGCGAACTTGCGAACGGTGAGCGAAGAAAGTCGCGGGAAATTCCTGATCCTGCGCGATCTGACCAGCAAACTCGTCGAAGGCAAGGCGATGTACCGTTGCAATCAATGTGGCTTCGGTGCCAAGGCGCACCACTGGCAATGTCCGAGCTGCAAGAATTGGGGCACGGTACGGCCGATCCACGGTGTCGTGGGCGAGTAGGTCGTTCACCGAATGGAAACGTTGTCGCCGATCGGATGGATCACCTTTGCTGCCGTGACATTCGCGCTGTCAGCGTTCTGTACCCGACTCGGCATCGTTTACGGGCATCGGCGCAACCTTGTTGATCAGCCGGGCCAGCGCCGCTCTCATTCGACGCCCACGCCGCGAGGCGGCGGCATCGGCATCGTGGCAGGGTCGCTTCTGGTCACCGCCTTGATCGCGATACGGACGAATGCACCGTACCACCTCGTGGCCCTGGTGCTTATCGCAGCGATTCTCATCGTCGCGGCGATTGGCTGGATCGATGATCACGCCGGGCTGCGTGCACGAACCCGTTTTGCGGCGCATTGCGTGGCAGCTGCGATGTTGCTCGCGACACCGGCGGCGCTGGTTGGGCTACTGACGCCAGAGGCGAGCCCGGGCGAGCTGGTGCTGTACGCGTTGGCGGTGGCGCTTCCCGGGTTTGCGATCGTGTGGTCGATCAACCTGCATAATTTCATGGATGGCATCGACGGGCTTCTCGCGTGTCAGGTCGTATTCGTCATGGCCGCACTGGCTGCCGCATTTGCACAGGCCAACCAATCAGCCGCAGCCGGCTATGTCGGCTTGCTGGCGGTTTCGACACTGGGATTTCTGCCATTCAATTTTCCACGCGCCAGAATTTTCATGGGGGATGTCGGCAGTGGTGTGCTCGGCTTGCTCGTCGCGGTGGTCGTCGCGCTGCAGATGCTCACGCCGGCCATTGCGCTCGCCACCGGACTCGTGCTCTGTTCGGCATTCGTGACGGACGCGACCTGCACGCTGCTCTCGCGCGTTCTGCGCGGCCGGCGTTGGTATAGTGCGCATCGTGAGCACCTGTACCAGTGGCTGGTGCGCTGCGGGTATTCGCATGCGCGGGTCGTTGCTCTGTATATGGGATGGAATCTTCTGATCGTGCTGCCGGCCGTTTACTGGATGAATGCATCGGGGACTCCTGCGTCGCCCGGAATCGGCATTGCGTGCATGGTCTATGCGCTGGCAGTCGCAATCTGGTGGTTCGGTAAACGTTGGAGCCTGAAGCGGGTGCGTCATGCAGATGCGTAGGACCATCGCGGGCATCCATCCGCGTCTCGCGGTTGTCGCGCACGACATGCTGATGGTGTGGTTGGCATGGACCGCGGTCAGCATGATGCGCTGGTCACTGGTGCCTAACCCGCCTCCGGTTTCGCTGTTCGGTGTCGAAGTCTGGATCGTGCTGGGGGCACAAGGCCTTATTTTCTGGTGGACCGGTCTTTACAAAGGCCTGTGGCGCTTTGCCAGCTTGCCGGACTTGTGGAACATCGCCAAAGCCGCTGTGCTGGGCGCGCTCGCGATCGCGATGGCGCTTGCGTTGTACAACCGCCTGGAGACCGTTCCTCGCACCGTGCTGATCGTCTATCCGCTGGTGCTTTCGGTCCTGCTTGGCACGCCGCGATTGCTGTATCGATACTGGAAAGACAGCCGCCTCGATTTTTCGAGCGCAGCGAGCCTGCGTGTCCTCGTGCTCGGCGCCGGCAAAGCCGGTGATGCCCTGGTGCGCGACTTGCGCCGCGAGAACCGCTACGTGCCGGTCGGCTTTCTCGATGACGACGTGAAGCTGCGCGGCTCGCGCCTGCATGGTATTCCAGTGCTCGGCACGCTCGACCAGTTGCCGCAACTCGCGCGGGAAACGGCGGCTGAAATGCTGGTCATCGCAATGCCGGCCGCAAACAAGTCGCAAATGCGCCGCGCGGTCGACTTGTGCGAGAGCTGCAACCTGCCGTTTCGTACCGTACCGCGGCTCGAAGACGTCGTTGCTGGCCGTTCGAGTTTCAACGAACTCAAGGAAGTTGCGATCGAAGATCTGCTCGGACGCGAACAAGTCCAGCTCGACTGGACCGCGATTCGCACGCGCCTTGCGGGCAAGCGTGTACTGGTAACAGGCGGCGGTGGCTCGATCGGGTCGGAGTTGTGTCGACAGCTCGCGCGCCTTGGCGCCGAGTCGCTTACGGTGCTGGAGCTGTGCGAGTACAACCTGTACAAGATCGAGCAGGAACTTCGTCGCGACTATCCGGACCTGCTTTTCAACGCCTGCCTGGGCGACTGTGGCGATGCGATGACGTGCAAGCGCGCATTCGAGAATGCGCGCCCCGAGGTCGTTTT
>JBDTWV010000269.1:0-4621 GCA_040006495.1 Dokdonella sp. | reverse complement strand
CCGCGGCGGTAAACGACTGCACGGTGCCGTCCAGATTGGTGTAACTCGCATCGATCTCGGGCGGCAGCCCGATCGGCAGTACCGCATGCGCGGTACGACGCACGCCGGCGCATGCATACGCGCCAATGTAGACGTGGAAATCCGCGGTACTGCGCGCATGGTCGTATGCAGCCGGTGCGCTGGTGTCCTGTGAGCCGGCGTGATACGCAATCAGGTTCTTCGGCGACTTCGCCAACATTGCGGCCGCGTCACTCCCGCCCGCACGTGGCACGGCGCCGGCACGCGCGAGACCGACTGAATTGGCCCCCGGCGGTATTTCGTTGCTGGCGGAGTTCGTCGCCTTCGCGATGAAACGTGCGCAAGCACGCAATGCCGATGCCGCTGGATGGTGGACCGCCAACTCGCCGAGGATCACAACCGATGAGTCAACATCAGCAAGCTGCTTGATCCACGCTTGCGCGGCGGAATCCGCAGAGATGCCTGCGATCGCCTGTGCAAGCTGCGATGACTCCGGCAAGTGTCCGGCGTCGTTGGCGGCCTTTGCAAGACCCAGCAAGGCAGCCACGAATGCTTGCGGCGCGGCGACAACCTTGCCCGCAAGTTCGTAGTTGAATTCGAAATCCAGTGGATTGACCACGTAGACCTTCGCTCCCGCGCGAACAGCCTGACGGATGCGATGGTTGAGCAACGGAATCTCGTGACGCGGATTGCAGCCGACCAGCAGGATCGCCTTCGCGCTTTCAATCGCAGCGAACGGCATCTCGAACGGCGTCGCGACCGGCGCGTCGGCAAAATCCAGCGTGCGCAGTCGATGATCGATCGCGTCACTGCCGAGGGCACGCAGCAGCTTGGCGAGCAGATAGCCTTCCTCGTTCGACGTCAGCGGCGCGACCAGCGCACCGATGTCGCCACCGGCATCGCGCAGGTGGTCGGCGACGAACGCAAGCGCTTCGGCCCAGGTGGTCTCGAACAGTTCACCGTTCTTGCGAATCATTGGTTTCTGCGCACGGTCCGCCGCACGCAGTCCATCATTGGAATAGCGATCTCGATCCGACAGCCAGCATTCGTTGATCGCTTCGTTGTCGCGCGGCACTGCGCGCAGTACTTCGCCGCGACGCGTGTGCAGCCACAAGTTCGAGCCGAGCGCATCGTGGTAACCGAGCGATTCGCGCGCGATCAGCTCCCAGGCGCGCGCCTTAAAGCGGAACGGCTTGTTGGTCAATGCACCGACCGGACAGACATCGATCACGTTGCCGGACAGCTCGCTCATCAGCGGCTTGCCGATGTAGGTACCGATCTGCAGCATCTCGCCGCGTTCCATGCCGCCAAGTTCGTAGGTACCAGCGACATCGGCCATCACGCGCACGCAGCGCGTGCACTGGATGCAGCGGGTCATGTCGGTTTCGACCAAAGACCCAAGGTCCTCGTCGGCGACCACGCGTTTCTTTTCCACGAATCGCGAGACCGAGCGTCCATAGCCCATCGACAGGTCCTGCAACTCGCACTCGCCGCCCTGATCACAGATCGGACAATCGAGTGGGTGGTTGATCAGCAGGAACTCCATCACATTGCGTTGTGCGGAGAGCGCCTTTGCCGACTGGGTCTGGATCTTCATCCCATCGGCGACCGGCGTCGCGCAGGCCGGCTGCGGTTTGGGCATTGGGCGGCCGCCCATCTCGACCTCGACCATGCACATGCGGCAATTCGCGGCGATCGGCAGTTTTTCGTGATAGCAGAAACGCGGAATCGCAATCCCGGCCTTGTCAGCAGCCTGGATGATCATCGAATTTTTCGGCACCACCAGCGAACGGCCATCGATCTCGACGGTGACGTGATCGGGCGGAACGCTCGGGGTTACCGGCGGCGCGCTCATGCGGCGGCTCCGAGTTGCGCATCCACGATCGAGCGACCGTTGTTGATGAAGTATTCGAATTCGTTCCAATAGTGGCGCAGCATGCCCTGCACCGGCCAAGCGGCGGCTTCACCAAACGCGCAAATCGTGTGGCCTTCGATCTGGCCGGCAGCCTGCTTGAGGATATCGAGATCGCCGAGTTCCGCGTGGCCCTCGACAATGCGGGTCAGCATGCGATACATCCAACCGGTGCCTTCGCGGCACGGCGTGCACTGACCGCAGCTTTCCTTGAAATAGAAACGCGAGATGCGCTGGCACGCACGCACCATGCAGGTGGTTTCGTCCATTACGATGACCGCACCGGAGCCGAGGCCCGAGCCGGCCTTCTGGATCGCGTCGTAGTCCATGGTCAAATTCATCATCGTCTCCGCCGGTAGCACCGGCATCGACGATCCGCCCGGAATTACGGCTTTGAGCGTGTGCCCGTTGCGCACGCCACCCGCCAATTCGAGCAGTTCAGAGAACGGTGTACCGAGCGGGATCTCGTAATTGCCCGGCTTGTTGACGTGGCCGGACACCGAGAACACCTTGGGACCACCGTTGTTCGGCTTGCCAACATTGAGGAACCAGTCGGCACCTTTGGTGAGGATCGTCGGCACCGACGCGTAGGTCTCGGTGTTGTTGATCGTGGTCGGCCGACCGTACAAGCCGAAGTTGGCCGGGAACGGCGGCTTGAAGCGCGGCAGTCCCTTCTTGCCTTCGAGCGATTCCATCATCGCGGTTTCCTCGCCGCAGATATACGCACCCGCGCCGAGCGCGTTGTGGATATCGACGTCAATACCACTCCCCTGGATATCCTTGCCGAGCAGGCCGGCCGCGTAGGCGTCCTTCAGTGCAAGCTCGATATGCTCGAATGGCTCATGGTGGAATTCGCCGCGCAGATAGTTGTAGGCGACCGTTGAGCCCGTTGCATAGCACGCGATCGCAATCCCTTCGACGACCGCATGCGGATTGAAGCGCAGAATGTCGCGGTCCTTGCACGTGCCTGGCTCGGATTCGTCGGAATTGCACAGGATGTATTTCTGACCGGGTGCGGTGCGCGGCATGAACGACCACTTCAGCCCGGTCGGGAAGCCCGCGCCGCCGCGACCGCGCAACGCGCTCTTCTTCAGCTCGTCGATGATCGTCGCCGGATCGGTCTTCTCGGCGAGGATCTTCTTCCACGCCTTGTAACCATCGACCTTGAGGTAATTCTCAAGCGTCCACGGCTGCTCGAATTGCAGCGTGGTGTAGACGACTTGATGTTCCTTTGGAGCGGGACCGTATGCCATAACCTGTTCGCTGTGTTCTTGTTGGACCGCTGCAAGCGCGACCACCATGCTGCACGATTTATTTCGGTCGCGGCTACGCCGCTCCTGAAGGGCCTATTTCAGCGCATCGAGAATCTGATCGACTTTCGTGAGCGTCAGGTTCTCGTGATAGTGACCGTTGACCACCATCATCGGTGCACCCACACACGCGGCTAGGCATTCCTCTTCCTGCTTGAGGTAGATGCGGCCATCTGCGCTGCTCTCGCCGAGTTTGATGCCGTATTTCTGCTCGCAGTGACGCACGATATCCTCGGCGCCATTGAGCCAGCATGAAATGTTGGTGCAGATCGCGACGTTGTGGCGCGCCACCGGCGTCGTCTCGAACATCGAGTAGAACGTCGCGACCTCGTACCCCCAGACCTGCGGCAATCCGAGGTACTTGGTGACTGCCGCAATCAGCTCGTCGGTCAGATGACCACCGTTCTGTTCCTGCGCCGCCCACAGACCCTGGATAAGCGCCGAGCGTTTGCGATCAACCGGAAACTTCGCGATCCAGTGGTCGATGTGCTCACGCGTGTGCGCGTTCAGCGCGACCAGCGGGTCGACATCCTCAACTTGCGCGTAGGTGCCCGTTGCTTTCATCGATCGACCTCGCCGAAGACCACGTCGTACGTGCCGATCATCGCGACGATATCCGGCAGCATGTGACCACGCACGATTTCGTCGATCGAGGACAGGTGCACGAAGCTCGGTGCACGGCACTTCAGGCGAAACGGCTTGTTCGCGCCATCGGAAATCAGATAACAGCCAAACTCGCCCTTCGGCGCCTCGACTGCGGCATACGTCTCGCCCGCCGGCACGCAATAACCTTCGGTGAATAGCTTGAAGTGGTGAATCAGCGCTTCCATGTCGTCCTTCATCTCGACACGCGAAGGTGGCGCAACCTTGAAATTGCGCACCATTACCGGGCCGGGATTCGCACGCAGCCAGGCGACGCATTGCTTGATGATGCGGTTGGACTGGCGCATCTCCTCGACGCGGACCAGGTACCGGTCATAGCAATCGCCCGTCACGCCGACCGGAATATCGAAATCCACTTCAGCATATTTCGCATAAGACTGCTTTTTGCGCAGATCCCATTCGACACCGGAGCCACGCAGCATCGGGCCGGACATACCCCACGCCAGCGCCTGATCGCGCGTGACCACACCGATATCGACGGTGCGCTGTTTCCAGATGCGGTTGTCGGTCAACAGTGCCTCGTATTCGTCGACGCGCCGCGGAAAATCCGATGTGAACGCGTCCAGGTAATCGAGCATCGATCCTTCGCGCCAGCTATTGATCCGGGCGAGATCCTTGCCCTTGTGCCATTTTGACTCGTTGTATTTCGGCATCTGCTCGGGCAGATCGCGATAGACGCCGCCGTAATAGCCCGCTCCAGCAATGCCGAGCCCGAGAC
>JBDTWV010000268.1:0-4622 GCA_040006495.1 Dokdonella sp. | reverse complement strand
GCGCCAGATCCTGATCAACCTGCTCTCCAACGCGGTGCGCTACACCGCGCAGGGCGAGATCGCCGTGGCGCTGACGTGGCAAGCAGGTGCATTGTCCGTCGACGTGCGCGACAGCGGGATCGGCATTCCTCTCGACTACCGGGAGCGTGTGTTCAAGCCGTTCAATCAAGGCGGGCCGTCCGGGCGCAAAGGCGCGGGGCTTGGCCTCAGCATCGTGCGTCGCCTGGTTACGCAGATGCACGGCACGCTCACGCTCGAATCGTCGCACGGCGGCGGCAGCCACTTCCATATTGAATTGCGCTCGGCGCTGGCGGCGACCGAGGTCGATACCGAGGCGCCGTCACCCGCGACCCATCGACGTGTGCTGATCGCCGACGATGACCCTGATGTGGCGCACCTGCTCGAAGTCCTGCTCGGTGACCTCGGATATCACGTGACCAGCGTCGACAACGCGCAAGCCGCGTTCGACGAAGCGACGCGGCAGATGCCGGACGTATTGTTGATCGACGTCCAGCTGCCTGGACTATCCGGCAATGCGGCGGTGTTCCAATTGCGCTCGCGCGGTTACCGCGGATGTATCGTCACGTTGTCGGCCACCGCCAGCAGCGAGGCGCGCGACACTGCACTGCGCGCCGGCGCCGACTACTACTTGACCAAACCGCTCAACATCGAGCAATTCGTCGGTGTGATGCAACGTGCGACCTGCCCGAACTGGAACCGGAGCAAACCATGACATGCTTCGCGTTGAAGCGCAGTCGAAGTTCCTGCACTCCCGGCAGGGGAAGGGTTCCCCCTCGGAGCATCTCGACTTCCCGGCTGAGGTTCGACGCCGAACCGGAACCAGCACAACGCTTGGAACCGATGCCGTGGTCCAACCGTTACGCTGACGTGCCGCGGCGCGCACTGAGCCAGGATCAGGCCCGCGCAAGCAACCGGCGCACCGAACGATCGTCGCGCAACAGGATTCTCAAGTCCGCACGCGCCGGCAGCGCGCGCAGCGCATGCCGACTCAAGCGTTCGTAATGCATCACGAATCGCCGCAGCGCTGCGCGATCCATTGCACACGGCGCGCCTCCCGCGCGCAACGTGCGCTCGGGTTCGTTGCGCCAGTCTGAAACGACCGCAAAATCTGGCGCCTCAAGCAGAATCAATCCATGCATTTGCCGCCACAAACGCGTGTACCCGTCGGCCAGTTGCCTGTTCACCCAGCGCCGCCACCGGCCATCGCTGTCTTCATCACGTTCCAAATCATTGAGTGGGCGTGCGAGTGCATTCGTCGCCTGTGCGGGCACGCCAACACACCAGCCTTCGAGCAGCACCAACCGTGGCGATATGGCAACCGGGCGCCAGCGTGATGGTGGCAATCGCGTATCGCGCCCTTTGTCAAATCGTGGAATCCGCGCCGGCCGCTGAGCGTTCGCACGCGCAAGTTCGCGCAACGTTCGCCGCAGCAGATCCAGGTCATGCGTGCCCGGCACGCCGCGCGTCGCCAGCAACGGATGCACCTCGCGTGCGAGGCGCACGCGTTCGCGACGGCCGAGATAGAAATCATCCAGCGCCAGAGCCTCGGTCGCGACGCCGCGTGCGTTCGCGGCGCGCGCGAGCTGTCGCGCGAACGTGCTCTTGCCGCTGCCCTGCAGTCCCGTCAGGCCGATCAAGGATACCGTGCGCCGACGCGAACACAGGCCGGCGAGCAACCAGTCGAGGACGACCGTGACAACGGTCGGATCGTAACCGACCTGCGTGCTAGCATCGCTTCGCATGACGAGGACACCCGTGAACAGCGAATCGAACCCACTCTATCAGGAGGCACTCGCGACCTTCAGCGGCCTGCTCGACGAGGCGCGTGCATCCTCCGATCCGGAGCCGACTGCGATGACTCTGGCGACGGTTGGCGATGGGCGCGTCAGCGCGCGCATCGTGTTGCTGAAGGGCATCGACGACCGCGGTTTCCAGTTCTTCACGAACTACCAAAGTGCCAAGGGCGAGCAGCTCACCGTACATCCGCAGGTCGCGTTGTGCTTCCACTGGAAAGCGCTGCGCGAACAGGTCCAGGTGCGCGTCGAAGGCCGCGCTGAGCGCTTGTCCGCGAGCGACTCGGATGCGTATTTTGCAACACGCGCGCGCGGCAGCCAGATCGGCGCGTGGGCATCGCGGCAATCACAGCCACTCGCCGATCGTCACGAGTTCGAATCGCGCATCGCCGAGTTCGAAGCGCGTTTCGCGAATGCGCCGGTACCGCGTCCGCCGCATTGGGGAGGGTACGTGGTTGTGCCCGATTGCATCGAGTTCTGGTACGGCGCGGGATTTCGCCTGCACGAACGCTGGCGCTACGAACGCGCCGCGACAGGCGAGTGGCGCAAGGGTCTTTTGTATCCGTGATACCGAACCTGAGTGGCCGATGAAATTCGAACCCGTCTACCGCATCAGCGTGTTCGTGCCACCGGCACACGTGCAGCGCGTCGTCGATGGGATTTGTGCCGTGGACGATTTGTGTATCGCCAACTACGCCCATGTGTTGTGGACGACTGCGCCGGGCACCGAACAATTCCGGCCGCTGCCGGGTGCGACGCCGGCGCAGGGCAAAATCGGTGAACTGGTCCGCGCGCCAACCGTGCGCGTGGAGTTCTGCATCGCGCGCGACCCGCAACGGCTGCAGCGCGTGATCGAGCTAGGCATCCGGCCCAGCCATCCGTGGGAGGTTCCGGCGATCTTTGTCGACGAATCGCAGTTGCCGCTGCCATGACGCGGGGTCCGCAACGCATCGTCTGCTTGACCGAGGAGCCGACCGAAGTGCTGTATGCGCTCGGCGAGGAAGCGCGCATCGTCGGCATCTCCGGCTTCACCGTGCGGCCGCCGCGCGCGCGCAAGGAAAAACCGAAGGTGTCTGCGTTCACCAGCGCGAAGATCGACGAGATCCTCAAGCTGCAACCGGATTTCGTGGTCGGCTTTTCGGACATACAGGCAGACATTGCGCGTGAGTTGATCAAGGCGGGCGTCGAGGTCTGGATCAGCAACCATCGCAGCGTCGCTGGCATCATCGACTACATCCGGCGGCTCGGTGCCTTGGTCGGCGCATCGACACGGGCTGAGACATACGCGTGCCGCGCGGAGACCCATCTCGCCGACGTCGCCAACGCCGCTGCCGCGTTGCCGCGCCGCCCCCGGGTGTACTTCGAGGAATGGGACGAACCGCTGATCAGCGGCATCCAATGGGTTGCCGAGTTGATCCGGATCGCGGGAGGCGACGACGTATTTCCCGAACGTGCCGAAAAATCGCTGGCGCGCGACCGCATCCTCGCCGATCCATCCGAGGTAGTACGCCGTGCACCGGACATCATTCTCGGCTCATGGTGTGGCAAGAAATTCCGCCCCGATCGCGTCAGCGCGCGCGCCGGCTGGGACGCCATTCCTGCGGTGCGCGATGGCGAACTGCATGAAATCAAATCGCCGATCATCCTGCAGCCCGGCCCTGCCGCGCTGTTCGACGGCGTCGATGCGATCCACCGCGTGATTGCCGGATGGGCGAATCGGCATCGGTAGGAGGGTTCGCCGTGCCCTGGTGGGAGCAGCGGAAGCCGCGATGCCCTTTTGAATCGCCAAGGCAAGAGCATCGCGCCTGCCGGCGCTCCCACAAGTCGCTAGCTACAACGGCGTTTGATGAGAGCGGCGCAGCCGCGACCGTCAGGTCCCGCGCACGATCCGGTCGCTCCCGCATCTGCGCCGTCGAGGTTTGCCTATGCCGCCGATTGCGCCAGACGCATGCCAAGATCGAGCAACGGCGCCGCGATCAATACGCGTGCGAGCATGATCAGCAGCCATGCCACCATCGGCGAGAAATCGAGGCCACCGAACGCGGGCAGCCGCTTGCGAATCGGTCGCAGCAAAGGTTCCGTCAACTGGTAGATCAGCGGAACGATCGGATTGCTGCGCTCCACCGTGATGAAACTCAGTAGTACCTGGCCCAGGATCAGGCCGAAGTACAGCATCAACACGAAGTCGATCAGATCGGCCAGTGCCATGACCGCCATGCCGAGCAGGCCGAGGTCCTGGCCGGCCAGCGAATACATCAGCCACAGCTTGAGCGCGGTCAGCAACCACGCCAGAACGATCGCCGCGACATCCACGTTGCGCCAGGCGGGAATCACCTTGCGCAACGGCATCAGCACCGGGTTGGTCGCCTTGTAGAGGAACTGGCAGACCGGGTTGTAGAAGTTCGCGTGCGCCAACTGCAGCAGCACGCGCAGCACGAGCAGTGCGATCACTGCGCCGAAGGCGAAATTGATCAGGATCTGACCGGCGTTGGCGAAATAGCCCATGGTGTGCGACGACTCTTGGGTTTAGTTTGGCGCAGCTAAGCCGCGCCACCTATTTTAGGTGGGAGCGCCAGAAGGTGCGATGCTTCTGCCTTGGCGCTAGGAAACGTATCGCGGCTTAGCTGCTCTCACCAAACATAATGTAGCTGGGTATTTGTGGGAGCGCCGGAAGGCGCGATGCCCTTGTCTTGGCGCTTGAAAACGCATCGCGGCTTCCGCCGCTCCCACCCAGCCGTGGCGAACCGGTTTGCTCCGCGACAGCGCGCGGCCAAAGGTGGGGGCTGCCTCCTACAACCGACGTGTTTC
>JBDTWV010000267.1:0-4622 GCA_040006495.1 Dokdonella sp. | reverse complement strand
AGTAGCTCGGCCAGCGGCGGAATCTTGTCGTCGCGCTCGATCATCGTTGAGACCGGCCCGAAGCGGCGCACTGCCTCGGCGTACAGCGACCACACCGCGTCGATGATCGGCGCATCGTGCGTGTCGATGATCAGATCGCCCTGGTTTTCGTGGCCGGCCAGATGGAACTGTTGCACGCGGTTGGCGGGAATGTCAGCAAGGTAGGCGTGCGCATCGAAGCCGTGATTGTGGCTGCTGACGAAGATGTTGTTCACGTCCAACAGGATCAGGCAATCCGCGCGTTCGGCGATCGCCGCGAGGAACTGCGCTTCGGACATTTGAGCACCACAGAACTCGGCATAACTGGAAACATTCTCCAGCAGGATTCGCCGACCGAGGAGATCTTGCACCTCGCGTACACGTTCAGCCACGTGGGCGACAGCTTCGTCGGTATACGGCAGTGGCATCAGGTCGTGCAAGTTGGTGCGACCGACACCGGTCCAGCACAGGTGGTCGGATATCCATGCCGGCTCGATCGAATCGGCCAGTTGCCTGAGGCGCGCGAGGTAATCGCGATCAAGCGGATCGGCGCTGCCAATCGACATCGATACGCCGTGCATGACCAAGGGGTAGCGTTCGCGCATGCGCGCCAGATACGCAAGCGGACGTCCGCCGGCAATCATGTAGTTCTCGGAGAGCACTTCCAGCCAATCGATCGGCGGCGCACTGCCGAGGATTTCCTCGTAGTGATCAACTCGCAAGCCGAGACCAAAGCCGAGCGAGGGATAGCGGGGGTCGGAATGGAGCATGGGATATTCGCAAGGTGCAAATCTGCGACCCCGCCGAAAGCGGGGTCACAGATGAAACGCCGAACTTACTTGGCCTTCGCCGCATCCTGCGCCGCTTCACAGGCGCCGTTGTCCTTCTGCATCGTGAACCCCTGGCCCTTGCATGCGTTCTGGCCTTTGCAGGAGTTCGCTTCCTGCTTGCATGCCCCGTGCCCCTTGCACGACGAGGAATGCTCGCACTTCACCTGGGCCGCCGTGCCATCAGCAGCGAAAGCTGGCGCCGCCGCTGCGAGCGTGAACAAACCGGCCACCGCGGTGGCCAACGCGATGCCGCTGATCTTCGAAAAATTCATTTCCATGTCGTGCTCCATTGTGTGACAAGTGGACAAGAGTGCCGCATACGGGTTGCGCGCTTCGCGAAGCCTTCGCGTTCCCGTTCTGGCTTATACAGGAACGGACCTGGCGCGGGATCCTTGCAGACTTTCGATATTGCGTTGCAACACAAATTTTCCTGACCGAGGACGTGAAAGAACGCTGCGTCCGCGTCGGTCTGATCCGCGCTGCAACGCAAGATGTTCGCGCCGATTACGCGCTTGAGGGTACTGGCCATGTATCCAATCCATCGCCGACCGGCGCGCGGCTGCGTTTACAACAATATCCAATGTGGAGAAACCTGATGCGTGATCTGATTGCAGGCGCCTGCCAAACCGCCCTCCGCCGATTGCGCCGTGCCGACTGGCTCGCGCCCTTGGTCGTGCGTCTGTTCTTCGGCTACTTCTGGCTCGAAACTGGGCTGGCGAAGTTGCACAACCTTGATGGCTTCACCGCACGCTTCGTGGATTGGGGCATTCCCTTCGCAGGTTTCAGTGCCGGACTCTCAGCCGGCGTCGAGTTCGTCGGGGGCGGCCTGATCATGCTGGGCCTGCTGACGCGGCTGACCTCGCTCACAATGATCGTCAACATGATCGTCGCGATTGCCTTGGTCGTCATCAAGAATGTGCACTCGTTCGATGATTTCGTCGAACTGGATGAATTCGTCTACATCTTGATCTTCTTCTGGCTGCTGATGGCTGGCCCTGGCAAGGTGAGTCTCGATGCGTGGCTGGCGCATCGCTTCGGGTTCGATGACGTGGCGGGGGTGCCGGTTCGAGCCAGCTGAGGGGTCAGGGTGTTGACCCCAGATCAGAACAGCTCGGCCTGCGGCGAGGAGGCGCGTGGAGGCACGAATTGCGAAAGATCGAGCGCAAGATCGCGGGTGTGTTTGATGCTGTGTTTGCGGCAGGCGAGTTTGAAGCGCTGCCGGATCAACTCCGCGAATTCGCCCTCGCCGCGCATGCGCGAGCCAAAGCGCGCGTCGTTGTCCTTGCCGCCGCGCATCTGCCGGATCAGGCTCATCACGTGGTCGGCGCGTTGCGGCACATGCAGGTCCAGCCACTCGCGAAACAGCGCCTTCAGCTCGTGGGGCAGGCGCAATACGGTGTAGCCCGCACGCGTGGCGCCCGCCGCGGCCGCCTTTTCGAGGATCTGTTCAATCCAGCAGTCGGTCACCATCGGAATGATCGGCGCGACCATCACACCGCACGGCACGCCGGCCGCGTTGAGATTCGCGACCGCTGCGAGGCGCCGGTGCGGCGCGCTCGCGCGCGGCTCCAGCGTGCTCGCGAGACGGTTGTCGAGCGATGTCACCGAGACGAAGGCATGCACGAGGTTCGCGCTTGCCATCGGCTTGAGAATGTCCAGATCGCGTTCGATCAATGCATTCTTGGTAATGATCGTGCACGGGTGGCCGCATTCGGCAAGTACTTCCAGAATCGAACGGGTGATTTTGTACTGCCGTTCGATCGGCTGGTACGGATCGGTATTCGCGCCGAGATTGATCGGCGAACACGCGTAACCGCGCTTGCCGAGCTCCGCGCGCAGCCGTTGAGCGGCATTCGTTTTCGCGAACAGCTTGGTCTCGAAATCGATGCCAGCGGAAAGGTTGAGGTAGCCGTGCGAAGGCCGTGCGTAGCAATACGCGCAACCGTGTTCGCAACCCCGATACGGATTGATCGACTGCTCGAAATGAATGTCCGGCGAATCGTTGCGGCTGATGATCGAGCGCGCGCGTTCCTCGCTCACGATGGTAGGCGGTCGTGGCGTGCTTGGTTCCTCGCGATGCCAGCCGTCGTCCTCGTGCGTGCGTGCGCTCGACTCGAAGCGGCCTTCCGGATTCGACGCCGCGCCGCGGCCTTTGATCCGGACCGGGGGGTACGGATTTTGCGAGTCGGGTTTCATCATTGCCGAGTATGCGCGGGTGTGTCTCAAGGAATGCGACATTCACGTGAGCGGCGTTTGATCCAGATCAATACGGGTATCGACGACGGCGCGCAAACTGGCCGGCACCGCTTGGAGATAGATGTGTGGCCGTTTGGTATCCGTGGATCGTGTTGCTGCACCTTTCCTGCGCCATCGTGTTTGTCGGCGCGGTGACCTTCGAGGTCGTGGTTGTCGAGTCGCTGCACAAGCATTTCGACAGGGTCACCATGCAACGCATCGAACAGGCTGTCATGGCGCGCGCGCGCCGCTTCATGCCGGTCGTCGGGGTGTTGTTGTTTCTGAGCGGCGGCATGCTGTTTGACATCCGCTGCGGTGGGTTCAGCTGCGTCGGCTCGCGTTTCGGCAACCTGTTGCTGCTCAAGGTGTTGCTCGCATTCGGCGTGCTTGGTGTATTCGTCAATGCGATGTGGGCGATGCGCCATGGGCGCATGGATATCTGCCAGTTTCGGCACACGCATCGCGTCGTGCTGGCAATGATGATCGGCATTGTGTTCCTGGCCAAGACGATGTTCTTGCTGTAGTGGCCGGCACGCTCCAATGGAGGGGCTGGACGATGGTCGGAGCGGTGAACGCATGCCATGCGCCCGCGATCTTGCTTAACCGCCATAAAGGTTTATTTTGGTACACGTGGCAGGAGCCCCGCGCGAATCCGCGTGGATGGACTGGTCAGCACACGAGGTATCGCAGATGAAGAACGCCGCAACTAAGAAGGTCGCAGGTCGGAAGCCGGCGACGAAGTCGCCCGCACGGAAGTCCGCTTCAGCCGCACAGGCGCGTAGCGCTGCGAAGAAGGCTGCAAGTAAAACCACGACGAAGACCGTGGCGCGAAAACCGGCAATGAAAAAGGTGGTAAAGAAGGCGGCCGCCAAGCGAGCGGCGACCAAAGCCGGTCGCAAGCCGGTGGCGAAGCGCGCGGCAGCGAAGCAGGTCGTGCGCAAGAAAACCGTAGCAAAAAAATCGGCGGCAAAGAAAGTCGCCGTGAAAAAGGTTCCGATCAAGAAGGCGCCGGCAAAGAAGGCTCCCGCAAAGAAGGCGCCTTCGAGAAATCCAGCGCTGAAGAAAACAGTCGCGAAGAAGGCGGTTGCGAAAACGACAGCCGTGAACAAGGTCGTGGCTCCGCGCGTTACAAAGAATGCCAAGGGCGCGGCGACGGTGAAACCCGGCTCGAAAAATCGTCCTGAAGTTGCACGCAAACCGGCTGCGGCGGCACCGATCAAACGTGTGCAGGCACCGAAGGCAGCGGTACCGACGCCGCGCTCAACGGGGCCGGTAAGCCCGGAAGTCGCCATCCAGCATTTCCGGGAAGTGTTGCGCGCGAAACAGGAACGGGTGAACCAAGGCCCGAGTTATCCGAGCGCGAACGCGTTTACGGGCCGCACGGACGCGGCGGCAGGGTCGACGCATATGCAGAGCGAGGGGCCGCCCGCGGAGACCGGCAGCGTCCCCGAACCAGAAGCACTCAATGCTTCCAACAGCATGCATGGCCGCGGCAACCAGGGCATGCGCAATCCGAAGTAATCCGGTGATTCCCAGGTG
>JBDTWV010000266.1:0-4641 GCA_040006495.1 Dokdonella sp. | reverse complement strand
ACGGTCCTCTACAAGCCAGCGCCGACAGGACGCTGCTCTGCGTTTTCGTGCTTCGGCGAATGCCACTCGCTGTCGAAGCTTCACCCCCGGGCTTCTTTCTGTAACAACTTTGTGCTCAGGGGTTACCAGGAAACACCGAATTGGGGATGTTCACGCGGCAAGCTGCGAAGGCGATCCAAGGTTGGCCTTCACACGCGACGACAAACCCCCGAACTTTCCCCGATTCTTACCATGCGAAACTCGCGTCTACCGCCCCCTCCCGGCCCCCGCATTCGAATGCGATTCGGTCCTTTGTTGGCCGTCATCCTGGCGGCGTGCGGAGGTGGTAAGGACGACGCGGGGTCCGGGCTGGTCTATCAATCCGTAGCCGCCCCGACAAGTAAGTTGCAGTTTCCCCAAGTCAACCGCCATCGGACAGGTGAGTCGACGAACAAGGGTCCGACACTTCCTTCGACCCTCGCCCCCGGTTCTTCTGTAGCCGGCAGTGCAGCACCGGCGCCGTCGCTGACGTTGGAGCCTTCTATACCCGCCATGCCGGATCCTGTCACGCCGGTGGCGCCTCCACCGCCGATAGCGCCAGCCGAGCCTGTCGCACCAGCGGCGCCCGGAGGTAACGGCAGGCCACCGGGCATCGTGGTGGACACCTCGAGCCTTCCCACTCCGCAGCCGGGTGTGTCCGTACCCATGCTTACAGATTCCGGTGTCATTCCACCTACCGCCAGCGACCCTTTCGGCGACGGTGCCTTCAGACTGTTGTGTAACTTTTCGAAGATGGCGTTCGACGATCCCATCGTGTTCCCGGGTCAGCCTGGCGTCAGCCATCACCACACGTTCTTCGGCAATACGGGCATCGACAGCTCAACGACGTCCGAAAACATTCGCTTAAGAGGAAAGGCCACCTGTCGAGGCGGCACGATCAATCTGGGGGGCTACTGGATGCCGTCGATGATCGACACCGCGACAAACAAGCCCGTCGCGCCGATCAGCTTGTTGCTCTACTACAAGACCGGTTTGTGGACTTACATGAACGACCGAAGCGTGCTCCAGCCGCTTCCCAAGGGTCTGAAGATCATTTCCGGTTTCTCAGGTAACAAGGTCGCGTCGACTGCCAGTGGCGGATTCCAATGTTTCATGACCGCAACGGGCGAAACGCGGCCCGGCACGGGAGGTCCGTCGATTCCGACGGCCTGCCAGCCCGGCGATGTCGTCCGGGCGCGCATCAGCTTTCCGCAGTGCTGGGATGGCGTCAACCTGGACAGCCCGGATCACAAGAGCCACATGGCGTATCCCGAGCAGTTCTGGAGCGGAGATCCGCAGCGGCAGTACCGTTGCCCCTTGAGTCACCCCGTCGTTCTTCCACAAATCACGTACAACGTCGACTTTCCGGTCACGGTCGCTGGGTCGACCCAGAACTGGCGGCTGGCGTCAGACGACTACGATCGAAGCGCTCCAGGCGGCTATTCCATGCACGCCGACTACATGAATGGCTGGGATCCCGCGATCAGTGACCTGTGGGGCGTCAAATGCCTGCGTGAGCGGCGCGACTGCGGGTCCGCCAACCTAGGGGATGGTCGGGTCACGGCGGAATATCAAGGCAACTGAGATGACTTCCACTCGCGCGCGTCGGTGCGCGGTCGGGCTCTTCGTTCTGGCGTTGATCGGCGTGGCTGTTGCCGAAACGCCGGACGAACGGGCCCAGTCCAAACACGCGCAGGGTACATGCGGAAGTTTCGGACCCGGTACAGGGTTGCGCGAGGGCAAGGGCTGGATAGTGTCCATGCTCCCCGGTCGACATGAGGTCCGGGTGGTCGGCGGCGGTTCGGTATATCTGACGGTGGCAAAGAGTACGTCGATGGACTTCGATGTTGGGCGGCCCTACTACATTGTGCTGGAAGGTACAGGCCCCGGAAGCTTCCTCGAATGGAAAACGCCCGGGGGCAGCTGGAGCGCGGTGCCGGAGAAATTCCTCTATCCGCCGCAGGGTGTCATCCAAAAATAGCCCCACCCGCCGGAACGTCTAGCGCAAAGGACCAACGAACCTGAGATGCTCATCCAGCGACAGGCTCTTGCGTTCGCGTGGGGAGAGCCGCAACGGATGGTCCAGCACGTGCGCCACGTACATCGACCGATACCAAGGCGCGAAGGAATCCGGCCTCCAGCCGGGAAGGCTGCGGTCTGGCCCGATGGGTCGGTGCGGATTTGCTCGGTTATGTTCGGCAATTGCTGCAAGTTCACCGCAGGCCTCATTGGCAAAGTAAAACGACACGTCGTCGAAGTAGAAGCTCATTGCGGGGAGATACCGTTCTTGAGCACCCCTCAATCCGCGAAGCGCAGACACCGTCGCTGAGTAGACGTCGACATCGATCGAGACGAATCCGAGCGGACAGTTTGGGCTCAACGAATCGACGAACGGATCGATCGTCATGGCGATGTCTCCCAAGATTAACTCGGCACGGCCTCCGATGCGTTTCTTCAGCGCCGATGGATCCTCCATCGCGAAATCTCCACCTGACCAAAGCTCCGGGTGGTCCTTTGCTCCCTTCGGTGGCAACAAGCCCGATCCGGTGTCAAAGCCAACGATCCGGAACATCACGCCCGTCGCGGCACTTACCTGTGCGGCCACTTCTGCCATGTTCAACAGACCGCGCCCGGTCGCAACACCGAATTCGCAAGCAGTCACCGCATCGATTCCGAAAAACTTCGCCGTGTCGGCCGCGCGAAGCAGGCCATATGCGTAGTTGGCTCGATCAACCAAGCCGAATGATTCTCTTTGTCGAAAGGACCCGGTACGGCCGGCATAGCGCTTGGCGCCCAAGAGGCGTCGGGCCACTCTTTGAAGGATGGAAATTTCGGATCGCATGCAAACTTTCAGGAGAAGCTGTGCAGAAGAAGCCCGGGACACGTCAGGATGCCTGATTGTTCGCCAACTCCGCGCACAGTTGAACAGAGTCTGCGACGCCGTCTGTGAGTGACCGCATAAAATCACACTTGCCCAATGGCTCGAGCGCACGGCTTGAGTCGGCTTGGTGTTGGCTCATTCTTCATCGCCGCTCCTACAAATGGCAAATGTATTCGTCGTCATTGTCAACTTTCGGACCGGCCTCCTCGTTGTCAATTGCCTTCGATCACTGGTTACAGAGATCGGGTCGGTCGGGCCTCGCAAGGTCATCGTTGTCGACAACTGCTCCGGGGACGATTCTGTCGAGCGAATCGCTGCCGCGATCCGCGAAAATGGTTGGTCAGCATGGGCGGAAGTTTTGACGATGCCGCGCAATGGTGGTTTCGCGTATGGGAACAATGCCGGGATACAAAGGGCGCGCGAACACGATGCCCGCTTCGACGCCGTCATCCTGCTCAATCCGGATACAACCGTCGCGTCGGGCGCATTAGCCGAGTTGGTGGAATTTCTCCGGACTCGTCCGGACGCGGGAATCGCTGGAGCCTCGATCGAGGACGAAACCGGGTCCGTGCAGATTTCTTTTCACGAGGATCCGTCGCCAGCGGGAGAATTTGAGCGAGGCGCTCAGTTGGGAATGATCACGCGCTGGCGCGCGAGGCGGCGGCAGACGGTGCCGGCAAATCGCGGCAAGCCGTTTCGCTGCGACTGGGTTTCCGGAGCTTGCATGGCCATCCGTCGCGAGGTCCTTGACTCGACCGGCGGGCTGGACGAAGGCTACTTCCTCTATTTTGAAGAAGTCGATTTTTGCGTCAGAGCCCGCCTTAACGGATGGACGTGCTGGTCGATTCCGCGTGCTCGCGTGGCGCACTTGGAAGGCGCGTCGTCCGGAATCAAATCCGTCAGAAGGCTACCGGACTACTGGTACGCGTCTCGACGTCGCTTTTTCGTCAAGCGTTGGGGCTGGTGGGGTCTCGTTCGTGCAGATGCGCTATTCGCCATTGGGCGGGCGAGCCTCATGATTCGGAGGACGCTCGGCCTCGGCGGCGACGCCGCGACGGAGCGTGAGCCCCAGCGACTGGCGCTGGATTTGGTCGCGGGTGACGTGCGAGCGATGGTCGACGGCTCACTTGGAAATATCGTGCGCCATGGCCAACCTCGGTGATCAAGGCACCGCGAAGGTCGCCTATGCCCTAGGCATCGTCGTGATCGGCCGCAACGAAGGTGAACGCCTGAAGGCGTGCCTTTCGTCGGTGCAGTCCGCGCTTGCTCCATTCGTCTACGTTGACTCAGGATCTTGCGACGACAGCGTTCGGTCAGCGCGTGAAGCTGGCGCCCTCGTCGTCCAGCTGGATGCGCGAATTCCGTTTTCTGCCGCGCGGGCTCGGAACGAAGGTGCTGCTCAGCTTCGACTGGACCCGGCGATCGAATTCATCCAGTTCCTCGACGGTGATTGCACGCTGCTGACAGGATGGCTCGACGCAGCCATGGAAACCATGAGGGCCGACCCGACGCGTGCCGTCGTGATCGGCCCACTCGTTGAACGTCACCCCGAGGCCTCGTACTACAACCGGCTCTGCGCGCTCGAATGGAAGTCGATGCCCGGCGAGCTAACGAACTTCGGCGCGCTCGGCGGCATCATGCTTGTTCGTGCCGACGTGTTCGCGCAGCTCGGGGGATTCGACGAGCAGGTCATTGCGGGCGAGGACTCGGAATTCGGCGTGCGCGTCGCGATGGCTGGCTTC
>JBDTWV010000265.1:0-4654 GCA_040006495.1 Dokdonella sp. | reverse complement strand
ATCCAGCAGGCCAAGCACGACATCATCGCGTTCATCGAGTCGCCGTGGGACCACGCCCGCGTCGTCCAGATTCCGCGTCTGCTCGAAGAGATTGCCGGCGCGCTGCGCATGCTCGGTCTGGTCGACGCGGCTGAGTTGATGACGGCGATCGTGCGTTTCATCGAAGTCGAATTGATCGCGCACCATCGCGTACCTACCGCCGAACAGATGGACCAGCTGGCCGATGCCCTCGCGGCGATCGAGTACTACCTGGAAGCCACGCGCGAGCAGCGCCGCAATCGCGAGAAAATTCTCGATGTCGCGCGTGAGAGCCTTGCCGGACTTGGCTACTGGCCGTTGCCGGCGCAAACGTTGACGGATGCGGCCGCGTCGTTCAGCACAAGCGTACCAACCGCGACGCACGCATTTGCATTCGATGCGCCGACCGGCTCGCATTTCGATATTTACCAGGATGCGAACATCGCGTCGCCCGGGTCCGCCACAGATCATGCGGCACCCGCGCACGGCGACGGCATTCACACTGCCGATTCCGGCACCGAGCCGGATCACACGCTGCCCACCATCGAGGTACTGCCTGGTCACGATCTCAATGATCTGATCGTTGGCGACGCCGACACACCGCACGTTGCCGGTCATGACCTCACCGGGTTGAACCTGGTGGAAACCGGCAGTGCGACCGACGGTGACGATGGTGCCGAGTGGATGGAGGTCGAGGAAGACTTCGAAGAGCCGATGGAATCGGCCGGACACCTGATCGCCGGCTTCCAGCAGTCAGGTGGCGACGAGATCGATGACGACATCCGCGAGGTGTTCATTGAGGAAGTCCAAGACGAGATCGCGAGCCTGCGCAACCAACTGCCTATCTGGAAGCGCGATGTCGAAAATCTCGACGAGTTGAAAACGATTCGACGCTCGTTCCATACCTTGAAGGGCTCTGGACGCCTGGTCGGTGCATTGGCCCTCGGCGAATTCGCCTGGAAGGTCGAAAGCGTGCTCAATCGCGTGCTTGACCGCAGCCTTCAGCCCAGCCATGCCGTAGTCGGATTGGTCGATCACGCTGTGGCCGCGATTCCACCCCTGCTCAGCGCTTTGCGTGGCGAACAGGTCGCAGACGCGAACCTGGATGGCATCACCGATACCGCCGATCGCCTGATGGCCGGCGAAGAGGCTTACGTACCAGAGCACACGGCTGGCACGCGCACGGTGCGGCGCACGGTGCGCCGTCGCGTACCGGCCGCTGCGCGTCAGATTCCTGCGTTCACCGATGACGTCCGCAATGCGACCAATCTGGTCGGCGATGCAGACTTCAGCACGTCGCCGCGAGAACTCGTCGCGGGCCCGTTGCCGAACATCGATCCGGTCCTCTTCGACATCCTGCAAAGTGAGGTCGCCGCGCATCTCGACGTAATCGATGACTACCGCGCACGTTGCGTGCCGGAACCGGTCGTCGCCAGCGAAGCGCTACTGCGCGCTGTGCATACGCTCAACGGCGCCATCGCGATGGTCGACATCCCGGTTATCGGACATGTTCTGGCCCCACTTGAAAGCTATGTGAAGCGCCTGCGTGGCGTAGCCGCCGCGCCGGATGCCGAAGGCATAGCCGCATTGCGCGAAACGTCGATCCTGACCCGCGAGGTCATGCTGCGTCTGGAAGCGCGCAACCCCGAATTGCCCGATTCTGGCGCACTCGTTACGCGCGTGGTCGCGTTGCGCGATGCACTGCCAGAGCCAGAGTCCTCGTTGCCGTTGTACAGCGCACTCGTGCCGGAAAACGTCATTGAAGGCGCTGGCGCCGAAGAGGAGGCTGTGGTCACCACGCCTGACGGTCACCCTGTCGACCTGCCCTCGACAGACCGAGCTCCCGACGCCGGCGACGAACTGTCGCTCGCCGACGCAGCGGAACCGGTCACGGAGCAAGACAACCCGCGTGCCATCGACGCCGACCATACAGGTGCGTGGCTGCAGGACGCCGGGGATATCCCATCTCTTGATGCGTCGGACCCGCATGCCGTTCCGGACCACTTGGCCGAGTCGCTCGCCGCATTTGAAAGACTGGCACCGTCGACACCAGAAGAGACTGGCACGGTCTCCCATGAAGCTCCACCGGAAGACTCGTTCGCGAGCTTGTACGCGTCAGTCGAACCGATCTCATTCGGGGACGATGACCTCGAATCAGACGCCGCTGGCGATAGCGCGACAGCGACCGTCGCACACGACACCGAAGATCGCTCCGAGACGCCAGCGGATGTCGACTCCTGGATGCATCCGGTTGTGCCGGGTGATGTGGACATGTCTGTGCATGACGCTGTCGCGCCTGAGCAGCCTGTCGATTGGAATCCTGCTGAACCGGAGTCCGCGACTCCCGACCCAGTCGAGTTGCAAATTGAAATCGACACGGCCGAGCAGGCCGACGTACCCATCGAACTGCCATCGGTCCGACCAGCTACCACGCCTCTCGCGGCCACGCTGAGCGGTAGGGAAGCGCCCCCGCTCGAGGATGACCTGCAGCCTGACGGCCCGCTCGAGGTTGTCGATGTCGATGACGACTTGCTCGATATCTTCGCGCAGGAAGGCGCGGACATTCTCGACCACGCCGATACGGTCGTATCGAATCTACGCGAATCGCCACACGAACGTTCGTACCTGGTCGATCTGCAACGCGATCTGCACACGCTCAAGGGCGGTGCACGCATGGCGAACCTTGCCCCGATCGGCGATCTGAGTCACGCCATGGAATCGTTGGTCGATGCGATCAGCGATGGGCATCTCGCGATGGATCGCATTGCCGTGGAATCGCTTGAGCGTGGTTTTGATCGCTTGCACGTACTCGTCCAACGCGTTGGTCACCGTCACGCGATCGCGATGCCGGTGCATGCGATTGCGCGGTTTGAGGGACTGGTCGCGGGAGATGAGATTGGTGGTGTGGACTCCGCGCCAGCCGAGATAACTGATGTTGCCCATGTCGTCGAGCCTGCGGACGTGGAAGCAGCCGTCGGCGCGACGGCAAAGCCCGAGGCAGCTCCCGCTCCGGCGCGGCCGCCAAGGCGGCATCTCACAACGATGGACCGGGAAGAAACGCCGCACGCGCCACAGGAAATGATCCGGGTGCGTTCAGACCTGCTTGACTCGCTGGTGAATTATGCCGGTGAAGTCTCGATCTACCGCTCGCGCCTCGAACAGCAGATCTCGACATTCCGCTTCAACCTGGTCGAGTTCGACCAGACCGTCAGCCGTCTGCGCGATCAGCTGCGCAAGCTCGAAATCGAAACCGAGGCGCAGATCATCGCGCGCTACCAACGCGAGCAGCACGACACCGGAATCGGTGCATTCGATCCGCTCGAGCTCGATCGTTTCTCGCAGTTGCAGCAGTTGTCGCGCGCACTCGGCGAGTCGGTCTCGGATCTGGTCTCGATTCAGGGCTTGCTGGATGACCAGACGCGTCAATCCGAAACCCTGCTGCTGCAGCAGCAACGAGTCAATTCCGACCTGCAGGAAGGTCTCATGC
This sequence comes from Dokdonella sp., assembly GCA_040006495.1. GTDB lineage: Bacteria > Pseudomonadota > Gammaproteobacteria > Xanthomonadales > Rhodanobacteraceae > Dokdonella_A. The sequence continues at coordinate 1,149 of JBDTWV010000265.1, read as the reverse complement.
GCACGCGCATGGTGCCCTTCGATTCACTGGTTCCGAACTTGCGCCGTACCTTGCGCCAGGCCGCACAGGAACTCGGCAAGCGCGCCCAGCTCAAGGTCGATGGTGCGCACGGCGAAATGGATCGCAACCTGCTAGAACGCATGAAGGCGCCGTTCGAGCACATGCTGCGCAACGCGCTCGCGCATGGCATCGAGAGCCCTGCCGATCGCGTGGCGGCCGGAAAACCAGCCGAAGGCACAGTCAATATCGCGGTCAGCCGTGAGGCGACGGAAGTCGTGCTGAAGGTCTCCGACGATGGCCGCGGCATGGATCGCGAGGCGATCCGTCGCCAAGCGGTCGAGCGCGGACTGCTGCAGGCCGATACCCAACTGTCGGATCGCGATCTGTACGGCTTCGTGCTGGAAACAGGCTTCTCCACTGCGACGCAGCTGACCCAGCTTTCCGGTCGTGGCGTCGGCATGGACGTAGTCAACAACGAGATCAAGCAGCTTGGCGGTTCGCTGATCATCGATTCCACGCCGGGCCAGGGCACGGTGTTCACGATCCGCTTGCCCTTCACGCTCGCGGTCACCCAGGCAATCCTGGTGAAGCTCGGCGAAACCAGCTACGCGGTTCCGATGTCATCGGTGCAGGGCGTCGCGCGTATTGCGAGCGACGATCTCGAACGCCGCTTCGCCGCCGGCAATCCTAAACACAGTTACGCCAGCGAAGAGTTCAATATCTACGATCTCGCCCAGTTGCTCGGCGTGCAGCGTGCGCGTACCAGCGATGATACGCAGGTGCCGTTGCTGATGACGCGCAGCGGCGACCAGCGCGCTGCGGTGCGTATCGATGGCGTGGTCGGTTCGCGGGAAATCGTGGTGAAGTCGGTGGGCCCGCAGGTGAGCTCGGTGCCGGGCATCTTCGGAGCGACGATCATGGGCGACGGTTCGGTCGTGATGATTCTCGATCTCGCGCCGCTCGCGCGCCGCCTGCTGGCCATGCGCGCGCGCATCGACGCAGGTGCTGACGAGCAGATGCCCGATTACGTCGCGGCGGATGTCGCGACAGTGGCCAAGGTACGCCTGAAGCCTCTGGTCATGGTCGTCGATGATTCGATCACGATGCGCAAGGTCACCACGCGCGTGCTCGAGCGCGCCGATTTCGACG
>JBDTWV010000264.1:0-4659 GCA_040006495.1 Dokdonella sp. | reverse complement strand
ACGTGGGAAGGCGCGCTGCCTAAATAAAGTCTTGCCGCACTCGTCAGCGCCGACAGACTCCATCAGTTGATGATTCACGTGCGCAATTGGCCGGGCCGATTGTTTCGCTGGAATATGCGGCTCTACCTGGCTGCGGCATTCACCGGGCCCGTGCTCAGTCTGATCGTGGATGCGCAGGAAGCACTGCGGCTGGCGCGACCGCAGCGCAGCTTCCACACGCAATTCCATGGTGGAGCGCGCTGGCGCATGAGCCTGGCAGCCGGTTTTTCGCGTCTCGGCGGGGCAGGATGCCTGGCATCGTTTCAGCACTATTGAAGCTGTTCCTGCCGCATCTTGGGCAGCATCCGGCACACTCTTTCCATAATGGACAATGACCCATGGTCAGGACAATGCACCCGCTCAACACGACGGCACGCGTCGCAGGATTCCTCTACCTGGTGGTCGTGATCTCGGGCTTCTTCAGCCTCATGTACGCGCCAGGCAAGCTGTTCGTTCCGGGCGACGCCAGCGCGATGGCGAGCAACATCCTGGCGCATGAATCGCTGTTCCGCGCCAACATCATCGTTGGGCTCTTTTCGGAACTGTTCTTCATTGCGACCGTGTTGGCGCTCTACCAATTGCTCAAAGGAACCGGTCCGCAACTTGCCATGCTCATGGTGCTGCTGGTTCTGCTGGACGCCCCACTGGGATTTGCGAGTATCGCGAACGACGTGGCCGCTCTCACCTTCTTGCACGGCGCCGATTTCCTCGCTGTATTCGACCCAGCGCAACGAAACGCGTTGGCGATACTGTTGCTCAAGAATGGGCAGGGAATTTTCGTCTCCGAGATGTTCTGGGGGCTATGGTTGTTCCCTCTCGGGTTGCTTGTGTATCGGTCAGGCTTCGTGCCTCGTCTCCTCGGTGTCTGGCTGATCATCAACGGCGTGGCCTATGTGGTGTTGAGCGCTACGGGCTTGCTCTGGCCGGAGTACTCGAAAATGATCTCGACAATCGCCACGCCCGTCTTGCTCGGAGAGGTTGCGTTTACCCTATGGCTGCTGGTCGTGGGCGTACGCATGCCACGCTCGCCCGTTGCGATGACGTGAGTGAGTTGAGTCCGATGGAAACGGCTGGGGCGACCGAGCGGTCTTGGCATCGCGGCGGTCGACCTGCTGCGACGCAGGTGGCTGGCTTGCTATCGTTACGCCATGGCTGCTGTCGATTCTGATCGGAAACCCGAAGGCTTGGCGCGCGTGCTGGGCTGGCGCCGCGTGCGCTATCCGCTCGGCGCGGCGCTTTTGTTTGGCCTGTTGCTGAGCCCCGGATGGCGCGGCCCGCATGCAATCCTGTTCGGACGTCTGTTTTTCATCGCTCTGACCGCGACGGTCGCGTTCGGTATCGTGGAACGCTGGCCGGCGCGGGCGCCACTCCGGATTGCGCGCTGGGTGCGCCAGGTGATCGCCGTGGCCATCGCAATCCCTTGCGCCACGTGGATCGCCTACGCGATCACCACGTATGGAAATCCGGTGCGGTTCTGGCATGACAGCGATTACCTCACCGGATTTGCGACCATCAGCGTCTTTGGCTTGCTGATCGCACCGTGGATGGCCGTGTCAGCGCTGATCGGTCAGATCAGCGGCGAGGCGCAACGCCAGGCACTCGCGTTTGAGTTGGAGCGCAGCGAACTGGAACGCCAAGCGCTCGATGCACGCATGCGTCTTCTGCAGGCGCAAGTCGAACCGCACTTTCTGTTCAACACACTGGCGAACGTGCGCGAACTGGTGGATTCGGGTTCGCCGCAGGCGTCCATGGTGCTGGGTAGCTTGATTGCCTATCTGCGCGCCGCCGTGCCGCGCCTGCACAACCCGGCCACCACGCTGGGGCAGGAAGTCGATTTGGTGCGCGCGTACCTCGAAGTGATGCATATGCGCATTCCCGACCGGCTGCAGTATGTGCTGCATGTCGACGAGGCCGCGCTCGCGCTGCAGTGTCCGCCGATGACGCTGCTGACGTTGGTCGAAAACGCGGTGCGCCACGGTATCGATCCGGGCGAGGAGGGCGGCCGCATCGAAGTTCGCGTGACCCTGCGCGAGGGTCGGTGTCTCGCGCAGGTCATCGATACCGGCGTCGGATTGCGGCCAGCGGGCGACAGTCTGGGCACTGGATTGGCGACATTGCGCGAACGCCTGCAGCTTGTTTTCGGCCCTGATGCACAACTGCGACTCAGTGAGCTCGTCCCCCATGGCGTCTGCGCCGAACTGGATTTCCCGGCGCGAACGGGGACTGCATGAGCGAGCGCAAGCCTACGGCCCTGATCGCCGACGATGAGCCCTTGTTACGCAAGGCGCTGGTGCGCTTGCTGGCACAGGCGTGGCCCGAGCTGGATGTCGTGGCACAGGCGCGCAATGGCCGCGAGGCGGTTGAACAGTTTGAGGCATTTCTACCCGATATCTGCTTTCTCGATGTACAGATGCCGGGCTTGTCGGGTGTCGAAGCAGCACGCCATATCGGCCAACGCGCTCACATCGTGTTCGTCACTGCTTTCGATCAATACGCAGTGCAGGCGTTCGAACACGGCGCACTCGATTATCTGGTCAAACCGGTCGAACCGGCGCGCCTGGCGGCTACGGTGACGCGGCTGCGCGAGCGCTTGCTAACGGCCCAGCCCGCACTCGATGCAGCGGCCCTGATAGAACAACTCGCGGCGCGCCTGCGCCAGGACCAAGCGCCCACTACGCTGCAATGGATTCGCGCCTCGGTCGGACAAACCGTGCGGATGATCGCGGTCGACGACATCGACTTCCTGCGCTCCGACGAGAAATACACGCGAATCGCATGGCGCGATGAGCGCAAGCCGGTCGAGGCGCTGATCCGCACGCCATTGAAGGAACTGGCAGCCCAGCTCGACACCGCCCGATTTGCACAGGTGCACCGCGCAGTGGTGGTGAACCTGCGCGCGATCAGCCACGTCACGCGAGGCGAAAACGAAACCGCCCAGATTCACCTGAAAGGTCGCAGCGACGTGCTGCCGGTGAGCCGCAACTACCTGCACCTCTTTCGCCAGATGTGAGGCGAAGGTTCCTTGAGCACGCGTGGCCGATTACGGCATTTTCAATGCGACAGTTTCGGACCCATATCCGCCGGGCGCGAACCGGCTGCGTTTGGCGTGCTGACCTAAAGAGGCGCATTCGGCTACGAGAGGATGCTGGCGCCTGCCGTAGGGGGCAGACTGGGCGCGGCGGAAAAGGGGAGGGACGAAGCATGGCGATATGCGCGTCGCAAAGGAGTATGGTGCTTGAGACAGAACCTCGGCAGCCTTGCTTGGTATTTTGCGGTTTTAAACAAAAGGATTTTGGACATGGACAAAGCAAGTTTGAAGTACGTCGGAATTCTGGTGAGCATCGCGTTGGTAGCGCTGCTTTGCGGTTCGTCTGCACTCTTGGCTCAGACGGCCCCACCGCTTGGTCAGGCGGGAAGCTTTGCCGTCCTGGGTGCCTCGGCGGTGACCAATACCGGAGCGAGCGTTATCGTCGGCGATCTGGGCATCTGGCCAAATACCGCGAGCTCGATCACGGGCTTTCCTCCTGGCACCGTCATTGGAACGATTCACGCAGCTGACGCGGTCGCGCAGCAGGCCCAGAGCGATCTGACCACGGCTTACAACGATCTGGCAGGCCAAGCGTGCAATACGACCTTGACCGGTACCGATCTGGGCGGACTCACGCTCACCTCCGGAGTCTATTGTTTTACCTCGGCGGCTCAGTTGACGGGAATACTCACGCTCGATGCCCAAGGCAACCCCAATGCCATCTTCATCTTTCAGATTGGCACGACCCTCACGACCGCAAGCAATTCGAGTGTTCGAGTCATCAATGGTGGCTCCAATTGCAACGTATATTGGCAAGTAGGCAGCTCCGCGACGCTCGGCACAGGGACAGCGTTCGCGGGCAATGTTCTCGCGCTCAGCAGCATCACGGCGACTACCGGCTCAAGCGTGTCGGGTAGAATGCTTGCGCGAAATGGTGCGGCGACGCTGGACACCAACAGCATGGCGCTGTGCAATGCCGTGTGCAGTCCGATCACCCTGTCGCCTGCGACGCTTCCCAATGGACCGGTAGGCACGGCATACAGCCAGACGATTACGGCCAGTGGAGGCACGGCGCCTTACGTCTTTGCCGTAGTCTCCGGCGTGCCGCCAACCGGGCTGACGCTGTCAAGCGGCGGCGTGTTGTCGGGAACACCCACCACGACCGGCAGTTTCACTTTCACCGTCAGGGCAACCGATTCGATGGGTTGTTTCGGCGATCAGATTTACACGATCGTCATCAATGCCACGAATTGCCCGACGATCACTGTATCTCCGACGACGCTTCCCGCGGCGAATGCGGGAATACCCTATAGCCAGATCATCACGGCTAGTGGCGGAGCTGCGCCGTATAGCTTCGCAGTGACCTCCGGGTCGCTCCCTGCGACGCTGACGCTGTCATCCACCGGAACATTGTCGGGAACGCCGACAACACCTGGCAGTTACACCTTTACCGTCACTGCAACCGATGCCGCTGGCTGCCCTGGTAGTCAAATCTACACACTCACAATTGCAGCGAACGTCGGTGCGGTCTCAGCTCCTACACTGTCACAGTGGGCCCTTATTCTGTTGGCTGGCTTGCTCGCCTTGGTTGG
>JBDTWV010000263.1:0-4660 GCA_040006495.1 Dokdonella sp. | reverse complement strand
TACGGCCCTGCTTGTCGACTTCGAGCACCTTGACCTTGACGATGTCGCCTTCCTTGAGCTTGTCGGAAACCTTCTCGACGCGCTCGTTGGAAATCTGCGACACGTGCACCAGGCCATCCTTGCCTGGCATGATCGTCACGAACGCACCGAAGTCCATCAACTTGGCGACCTTGCCTTCGTAGATGCGGCCTGGCTCGACATCGGATGTGATCTGCTCGATGCGCTTCTTCGCCGCGTCGCCCGCGTCGCGGCTGACCGACGCGATGATCACCGTACCATCGTCGCTGATGTCGATCGTCGCACCGGTTTCCTCGGTGATCGAACGAATCGTGGTGCCGCCCTTGCCGATCACTTCGCGAATCTTGTCCGGATGAATCTTCATCGTGATTAGGCGCGGTGCGAACTCGCTCATCTCGGCGCGCGAGGCGTTCAGGCACTTGGCCATTTCGCCGAGGATGTGCAGGCGACCCTGCTTGGCCTGCGCCAGCGCGTTACGCATGATCTCTTCGGTGATGCCGTCGATCTTGATGTCCATCTGCAACGCGCTGATACCGCCTTCGCTGCCGGCTACCTTGAAGTCCATGTCGCCGAGGTGGTCTTCGTCACCGAGGATGTCAGAAAGTACGACGAAGTCGTTGCCTTCTTTGACCAGACCCATCGCGATACCAGCGACCGGCGCCTTCAGCGGCACACCGGCGTCCATCATCGCGAGCGACGAACCACACACCGAGGCCATCGACGAAGAACCGTTCGACTCGGTGATCTCGGAGACCACGCGCAGCACGTACGGGAATGATTCGATCGACGGCTTGACCGCCTGGACGCCGCGCTTGGCGAGTCGGCCGTGGCCGATTTCGCGACGCTTCGGGCCCATCATGCGGCCGGTTTCACCAACCGAGAACGGAGGGAAGTTGTAATGGAACAGGAACGGATCTTTCGATTCGCCTTCCGGCGCGTCGATCGTCTGCGCATCACGCGTAGTGCCCAGCGTGACGACGACCAGTGCCTGCGTTTCGCCGCGCGTGAACAGCGCGGAGCCGTGCGTGCGCGGCAACACGCCGACGCGTGCGGTGATGGGACGCACCGTATCCAGCGCGCGGCCATCGATGCGCACCTTGGTCTTGAGCACACCTTCGCGCAGGGTGCGGTATTCGATATCGCCGAACGCGGTACCGATGTCGCCATCGCTCCAGCCGCCGGCCGTGATCTTGTCCGCAAGTGTGGCCTTGACCTCGGACTTCATCGCTGAAACCGCATCACGACGAGCCAGCTTGTCGCGAATCTGGAACGCATCGGCGAAGCGCGAACCCACCGCACCTTCGATCGCCGCATACATCGCGTCGTTGCGCGCCGGCGCTTCCCACTTGAAGGTCTTGCGCCCGGCTTCCTTGACCAGCTCATTGATCGCGTTGATCGCCACCTGCATCTGCTGGTGGCCAAACATCACCGCGCCGAGCATGACGTCTTCGCTGAGCAGCTTGGCCTCGGATTCGACCATCAGTACCGCGTTCGCGGTACCGGCAACGACGAGGTTCAGATCCGAGGTGGCCAATTCGTCCATCGTCGGGTTGAGCAGATACGCGCCATTCGCATACCCGACGCGTGCCGCGCCGATCGGTCCCTTGAACGGGATCCCGCACAAGGTCAGCGCAGCAGACGCGCCGAGCAAGGCCGGGATGTCGCCATCAATCTGTGGATCCATCGAGACGACCGTCGCGATGACCTGCACTTCATTCTTGAATTCTTCCGGAAACAGCGGACGCACCGGGCGATCGATCAGGCGTGAGGTCAGCGTTTCCTTTTCAGTCTGGCGTCCCTCGCGCTTGAAGAAGCCGCCGGGAATACGACCGGCCGAGTAGAACTTTTCCTGGTAGTCGACGGTGAGCGGAAAGAAATCCTGCCCCTCGCGCGCCTTGGACGCCGCGACCGCAGTGACCAGCACAACGGTGCCGCCCATGCTGACCAGAACAGCGCCGCCGGCCTGGCGGGCGATTTCGCCCGTTTCGAGCGTGACCTGATGATTGCCGTACTGAAACGATTTGCTGACCTTCGCCACTGGGTTCTCCTGATGAGGTGCAAGACAGGGCATCCAGCCGAGATTTCAGACAAATGTTCGCGGACTCTCCGCGTCACATTTGCCGCATCCGCCGTCAACGGCTGGATGCGACGGCACTTCCTGTGCCGGAGCGGCTCGATGGGAACCGCTACCTGGAGTGAAATTCGCTTAGCGGCGCAAGCCGAGGCGTTCGATCAGCGTCTTGTAGCGCTCGCTGTCCTTGGTCTTCAGGTAGCCGAGCAGGCGGCGACGCTGGTTGACCATTTTGAGCAGGCCGCGGCGCGAATGATGATCCTTGCCATGGTCAGCAAAATGCTTGCTGAGGTGGTCGATGCGGGCGGACAGCAGCGCGACCTGTACTTCCGGCGAGCCGGTGTCGTTCGGGACGCGACCGAAGTCGGTGATGATCTTGGCGGTTTGTTCGTTTGGCAGAGACATCTCAATGAATCCTGGAAGCGAAGGCGAGACTTGCGAACGACCATTCGTTCGTGACAATCAAATATGGTCGTGGAAGAGACTGGCGTACAGGACATGCCCCATGAAGCCGGGACACACTGGCCAGTCGCTACGCGTGGTTGTTCGCAAGCCCCGCGGGTTGGACAGACGGACTGTGAAGTGAACGGGGCATTTTAGCTGGCGAAGCGGGGTCGGAACAAGCATTTGAGTGCAATGACGTCAATCAGCATGGATTGAAGCCACGCAGCGAGCGCGCGCGGCCGGCCATGTCCACTTCAGCGAGCGCAACTGCACGGCCGGTTTCGTCCAGCGCAATGCAGCGCCCGGCCTGCGTCGGATCGACCTCGACCACTTGTCCGGCGCGCAGTCGCGCCGCGCGCGCCGCGTCCAGTTGTAGCGCCGGATAGCCCGCCAGACCGTGTTCGAGCGGTAGCAGGCAGCGCTCCAGCGCGGCCGGCTCAGTGTCTGCAACCGCCTGGAGTTCATCGATCGTATACATCCGCGGCGTACGGAACGGCTCGATCCAGAGCCGGCGCAGCGCGGTTACATGCGCACCGCAACCGAGGCGTTCGCCCAAATCGCGCACCAGGCTGCGCACGTACGTGCCGGAGCCGCACTCGACGTGCAGGCGCAGACGATCGTTCGCATTTTCAAGCAACTCGAAACGGTATACATCGACGGCGCGCGGCGGAGCCTCCACCTGCTCGCCGCGACGCGCGCGCTTGTACAGCGGCACGCCCGCCTGCTTCAGTGCCGAATAGATCGGTGGTACTTGGGTAATGCGGCCGGTCAGCATGGCGAGTGTGTCGACGATCATGGCATCGTCGTACCCTGAAACTGCGCGCTGCTCGATCAACTCGCCTTCCGCGTCGTCGGTCGTGGTCGTCGCCCCGAGTCGACACTCGGTTTCATAGGCCTTGCGCGAACCGAGCAGCAACCCGGCTATTTTGGTCGCCTCACCGAAACAAATTGGCAGCAACCCAGTCGCCAGCGGATCCAGGCTGCCGGTGTGACCGGCCTTGGCAGCAAGAAACAATCTGCGAACGACTTGCAGCGCGCCGTTCGAGCTGACGCCCGGCGGCTTGTCGAGCAGGAGGATGCCGTGGACATCGCGCCAAGCCGGCTTAACGGATTTCATCACACCTGCGCTGTGCCGGGTGGGGGCGCAGAAAGGCGCGGTGCCTTGGGGCGATCTTCCGGGAAATGCATCGCGCCTTCCGGCGCTCCCGCGCTCTTATCGCTCCCACAGGCGGTCAGGACTTGGCGTCGCCGCGCAGCAGGCTTTCGATGCGCTCACCCTTGTCGACCGAATCGTCGTAGCGGAAGCGTAGTTCGGGCACGCGGCGCAGGCGCATCGATTGTGACAGCGCATAGCGAAACTCGCCGGCGAGGTCGTTCAGTGCCGCGACGGCCTTTTCGGTATCGCCGTCGAGCAAAGTGGTGACGTAGATCGACGCGGAGTCGAGATCACGCGTGACCTCGACATCGGAGACGCTGACCGACGGCAGCCCGTACTCACGCACCGCCGCATGCACGAGCAGCGCGATTTCGCGGCGCAATTCGGCGGAGACGCGGTCGGATCGTTTGAAGTCTCGAGAAGGCATGGTTTTATCCGCAGGCCAAACGCGCGCAGCGCGCGCCGGTCATCGTTGCATGAAACTCTGGTCGCGCCGAGGCACGTCCAAGTTACAGCGTACGCGCAAACTCGATGCGCTCGAAGCATTCGACCTGATCGCCCGGCTTGATGTCGTTGTACTGCTTGACGCCAATGCCGCACTCGGTGCCGTTGCGCACTTCGTCGACATTTTCCTTGAAGCGGCGCAGCGATTCCAGTTCACCTTCGAAGATCACTACATTGTCGCGCAACACGCGGATCGGCTTGTTGCGACGTACCGTGCCCTCGATAACCATGCAGCCGGCGATCGCACCAAACTTCGATGAGCGGAACACATCGCGAACCTGGGCCGTGCCGATAATTTCCTCGCGCACTTCCATGCCGAGTAGACCGGTTGCGACCTGTTTCACCTGATCGATCACGTCATAGATGATCGAAAAATAGCGCAAGTCGAGGTTGCTCGACTCGATGATGCGGCGCGCGGATGCATCGGCGCGCACGTTGAAGCCGATGATGACCGCCTTCGATGCGGC
>JBDTWV010000262.1:0-4661 GCA_040006495.1 Dokdonella sp. | reverse complement strand
CGTGCGGTCGCCCACGCCGCCGCGCACCGCTCGCGTGCTTGTGGTCATCTCGGTATACAAATTCGTCAAGATGGCAGCCTGCTTCGCGCTCGCAATGGTTGCGTTCAATCTGCTCCGCCCCGATGTCGCCGACCGTTTCGAGCACTGGCTGGAGTCGCTGACTTGGGCGACGCGGCACGGCGTCGTGATGCACACAGTGGGCTGGTTGTTGGGTTTGGGGCCAAAGCAATTCCAGATGTTCGGCGTGGCGGCGATCGTCTATGCACTGCTGTATGGAATACAGGGATTTGGCCTGTGGTGCGGCAAGCGTTGGGCCGAATATCTGGTCATCGTTGAGACCTGCGTGCTGGTCCCGGTCGAGGTGTGGGAACTCGCGCATCGTTACTCTGCATTCAAGCTGGTCGTGCTGACGGCCAACGTCGCGATCATGATTTACCTGATCGGATTGTTGCGCAGGCACGATCAAGTATCCGCCGAGTGAGGGATGTGAAGTGAATCGCGTGCCTTCTGAATTGAGGCGACCGTCAATATCCGCGAGCGCTTGGGCGGTCGTGTTGGCGGGGTCCGCGGCTTTGGCCGCTTGCAACCATCTGCCCGAACCCGATTACAAGCCCGCGCCACCCCTGTCCACTCAGACGATTGATGTCCCGGTTCCTGCACAATCGCCCACGGACGGCGCGAACAAGGTTGTCGTGGAGCCTGCGCCGGTGCGTGCGCCCGACATCGAGTCCCTGCCGCAGCAAACCGCCGCGTGTCTCGCGCACAGCGGACGCGGAGTAGCGCGATCGATCACCGTGCACCGCTGGGTCGATGCGTCGGGCATCGTCCACTATTCCGATCAGCCGCCGCCAACGGCCGCGCAAGGCCATCGTCTGATCGAGGTACAGGGATTGGCGCCGATCGAAGTTCAGGCCTCCGGGTACGACGTGAATCTCCCCAATGATCTACAACAGCGAGCAGTTGCCGATGCACTGGGAGTGCAGCGCGTAATGCGCGATGCGCTGGGGGTCGGTGCGCCGGCGGGTTTGATCTTGCGTGTGGTGTTCGTGCGCGCGTCGGATGCTTACGCGAAATTGATCGGCGATCCCGCGTTGGCGTCATCAGCGGGTGCGTATTCAACGGGGCAGCAGACCATCTACGTGCGCATGCAAGCGCAAGACGAGGCGAGCTTTGCCGTTTTGCGCCACGAAATCGTGCACGCGCTGGTGCACGAGTCGATCGGCAACCTGCCGACCGCAATCAACGAGGGCATGGCCGAATATTTCGGCCGTTACCGCGTAAGCGGCATGGGTGGCCAGATCGACGTTGGCTCGGACCGGGCCGCGCTGGTAGCTGCCGCCCCCGCCGGCGACGGCGGCGACGCATTGGTCGATTTGCTCGCGCGCGATGGAGCGAACTTCTACGCGACGTCCGGTGACACGCCGAGTCGTGAACAACGATATCTGCGCGCGTACGCGCTGGTTGCGTCGCTGATGCGCGATGCTCCCGGCCGCGCCGCACTGGCAGCGCTCCTGGCAGCGCAACATGCCGACCCGTGCCGGTCGGTTGCCGCCGAGAACGTTCTTGATTCCCGATATCCGAGCGGTTTGCCAGCACTGGCGGGCGCTTGGGCGTCGTTCATGCGGTCGCCGCCTGCAGGTATCCAAACCTATTGAACCGCCGGTGAACGCGCTCGGTCGGCTGTGCAACGCGACGGCAAACGGGAGCGCTTTGGTTGCGCCCGCGGCTCAATCCGTTAGACTGCCGGTATCGCGCTTGTGCGATTGCTCGCATCCGGACCCTGCGCTGCGGTGCCGATCGGACCCCCAGCCGCGAGTAGCCGCAGCCGATAGCGCGGTTGCGCAAGCAAGCCCGTCAATCCTTGCTTCATCTGCTGCAGGCTCGACAGGGTCGCCGCGGGTGTATCACCGCCGACTGAAGTCACCCGTTCCTGCTTCGGGACTGGTACTTCGGGGTCGGTTGTCTGCGTGGAAGGCAATACCCGGCGGTGCATGCTTTATGATGATCGAAGCGTGTGCGCTGAGCGTTGAAAAAGGCTCGAAGTGCTCCATTTTTTGGCAACCGGCAGTTACCGCACGATGCGTGACAGCCAGACGTTCTAAGGAGAAAGGTAATGCTGGTTCTTAGTGTGCGCGGATTGCCGCGTAGTGCTACTGAAAATTCCGTCAACGAGCTGTTCGGCAAGTTCGGCCGCGTGCACAAGCTCAAGCTGGCGACGGACCCGTTCAAGAACGAATGCCGCGGCTTTGCCGAGTTGGCGATGGAAGGCCATGAGGCGCGTGCGGCGATTGCCAGCCTGGATGGCTCGACCCAGGACGGCGCCACCTTGCGCGTTGGTCTTGCCAGCGATCGTCCGCAGCGCGGTCGGCGCTGATCCGTATCCGTAGAGCCACCGCCGTCGCAGCCTTGCGCCGGCGCTGAGGGGAACCATCGCCCCGCCCCTCTGGCAACTGCGGCAACGGTGTCATCATGCGGTATTGAGCCCATCGCGCCGCCATGATGTCCCAAACTCCATTTTTGATAGAACCGCGCCTGCATGACCTCGGCGATGGTTTCCTCGTGCGCCGGGTGTTGCCCTCGCGCCTGTGTCGGCATGTCGGGCCGTTCGTGTTTTTCGACCATCTCGGACCGGTCGACCTGGCCGCTGGCCGTGGGCTCGACGTGCGCCCACATCCTCATATTGGCCTGGCCACGGTCACCTACCTGTACGAAGGCGCGCTGACCCATCGCGACAGTCTCGGCAACGAGCAGGTGATTCGCCCCGGCGACGTCAACTGGATGACCGCCGGACGCGGTATCGTGCATTCCGAACGAACCCCGGACGCCGAGCGCGTCACCGGTCATCGTATGCACGGAATTCAGACGTGGGTCGCGCTGCCGCGGGTGGATGCGGAGGCGGAACCGGAATTTCTTCACCATGCAGCCCATACGTTGCCCGGATTGGCGCGCGATGGCGTACGCCTGCGTGTGATCGCGGGTCGTGCATTCGGCATGATCTCGCCGGTGCATGTGTATGCGCCTACGCTGTATGTCGATGCCGAATTCGCGCCAGGCACAACGCTGGTCGTTCCGCCGGAACACGCTGAACGGGCGATCTACGTGGTCGAGGGTGATGTGCGTGTCGATGGCGTGCAGGTACCGGTCGAACAGATGCTCGTCGTGCCCGGCGCCGGCGATGCCGAGATCAAGGCGGCCAATGCAGCGCGTGTCTTCTTGTGTGGTGGCGCGGCACTCGATGGCGAGCGTTTTCTGTGGTGGAATTTTGTCGCGTCGGAGCGGCAGCGCATCGAACGCGCAAAGGCGGACTGGCTTGCGCAACGCCTGGGCCAGGTTCCCGGCGAAACCGAATTCATCCCATTGCCAGAAGATTGAAACGCGCTCGAATGTGAGGCTTGCCGATGTCCCGTTATTCCAGCTTCCACGAGTTTTATCCATTCTATCTGGGCGAGCACTCCAACAGGGTCTGCCGGCTCCTGCATTTCATCGGAAGCACATTGGTGTTGGTGACTGTTGTGCTGGCTCTCGCCACGCGTAACGCGCGCTGGCTATGGCTGGTACCACTGTTCGGCTACGGCTTCGCCTGGGTTGGACATATCTTCTTCGAGAGAAATCGTCCGGCGACATTCAAGTATCCGCTGTACAGCTTTGCCGGCGACTGGGTGATGTACTGGAACATCCTGCGCGGTCGCGTCCGGATTTGATGCGGCTGCGGTGGTGGCGACCATGAGCCAGGTGTCGGGTGCGGTGCAGGTGCGTCAGTTGGCGAGGCACACAGTGCCACGCCTTCGGCATATCGATGCGTTGCGTGCGATCGCCGCATTGCTGGTGGTCTGGCTTCACGTCACCCAGGTCTATGTAAAGGTCGACGGCGATACGGCGATCGGCGGGCGTTGGCTGTATGACGTCGCGCAAAACTTCGATTTCGGTCGCATCGGCGTCATCACGTTTTTTCTCGTCAGCGGCTTTGTCATCCCGTTCAGCATGCGGCCGTCACAGAGCGCGCCGATCGGCAGCTTTCTCATCAAGCGGTTTTTTCGCATCTATCCGGTGTATTGGCTGTCGATCCCGATGGGTGCATTTGCGACGTATTGGTTGTGGGGTCAGCCATTTGGCGTGCGCGATCTGCTGATCAACCTGACCTTGCTGCAGGACCTCGTGGGTGCGCAGGCCGCGCAAGGTGTGTATTGGACATTGCTGGTCGAAATCGGCTTCTACTTGTTGTGCGTCGCGCTTTTTCTCACGGGCAACCTGTTCAACCCCATTCGCATTGGACTGCTCGCGGTATTTTTCGGCCTGGTGCATTCGCTGGCGATATCGTCGCTGTGGCTCGGCAAGCCCTTGATGGGTTTGACGCCCTCATTCTGGTGTCTGCATTTGTCGTTGATGTTGTGCGGGACGCTGTATCGCTATTGCATGGCTACGCCCACCCCCACCCCCGGTTTGGCGAACGCGCGCAAGCTCCTCGCCTGTCTGCTGGTCTATTACCTCGTTGTGTTTCCTGCCGGCGCGATCTGGGTGCACGGTTTGTTTCACAATTACGCAGTATCCGGCGCACTTGGCTTGATGCTTTTTGTTGTGGGCATTTCCATTGTGCGCATCAAGACGGCGGTGACCGACAGGCTCGGCGCGATCAGTTATTCGATTTATCTTTTCCATCTCGT
>JBDTWV010000261.1:0-4667 GCA_040006495.1 Dokdonella sp. | reverse complement strand
GCAGGTAGACGTTGTTCACGCTGAACGCGTCGTACCAGCTTTCCGGGCCATGCAGGCGGCGGCCAATCCATTCAATGTGATCGCCGTCGCCGAAGCGATCGGTCTTCGCGACCACGCGGATCGGAACGTCCTTGCCGTTCTGGGTCAATGCCAAGTCACTCGCGGCGCAATCGGCGAGCCCCGGCTGCGCGACGACGATGGCCGCGTGATCGAGCGTGTAGACGCCGGCGTCTTCGAGTTCGATATGCAGCCGACCACTGCAGGCGAGCGCGTGCAAGGGCAGCGCAAACAGGATGAGCGCAAACGCGCTGAGGACGGTTTTTTGCATGGCGGGAGGAATCGCGGTGCAGCGCCCGCGTAGCAGAGTCAGAAGATGACCGGCAAGGCTACCGGCGTATCAGGGTTCCCGCAACCGCACGAGGCCGTGCTCGGGATCCGAGACATCGTTGCAGGTGACGCAGGAGGTAGGCGCCGTGGTTGGCGGGGCGCTGTTGCGGAGCAAATGGGTTCTACGCTTTTGGTCGGAGCGGCGGCAGCCACGATGCCGTTCGACGTGCCAGGGCATCGCGCCTATCGGCGCTCACACAAGGGCCGCCAATGTATGTTTGATGAGAGTGGAGCAACCGCGACATTTCCCTCACGCGCCGATCGCGTCAGATGGTGGCCCATAGAAGCGCGTCAGCAATGTAGCGACTGGCGGCGCTGCACGCCGCAAGGTGTCGGGGTCGGAGAAATGCAATTCACTGGCTACCGCAAAAAACTCGTCGACGCTTTCCGCCGCATACGGATCGATCAGCGTATCGCGGCCGCGTTCGACGGCGCGGACCAGGCTGTCGTAGGCCGGCTGCATCACCGCCAGCCATTCGCGCCGCGCGATTGTCGCGGGCAGCCGCGGCACGCCATTGGGCGGCCCATCGAGCATGTCGAGCTTGTGCGCAATTTCATGCACGACGACATTGAAGCCGCAGAACGGATCGTCGAGATCCGCTGCGATATCGGCCCACGAGAGGATCATAGGCCCGCGCTCCCAAGCTTCGCCGATCAGGTCGTCATCGCCTTCGGTAACGACGCCGCTGTGTTCGTCGTGATGTTCGCGGCGAACCCGGAAACCACCCGGATACACGATGATTTCGCGCCATCCATCCAGATACGTGAATCCCAGGTGCAGCACCGGTAGACACGCGAGCGCTGCGATGGCCAGGCATTGGCTGGCGCAGAGGTCGTGCCCGGCGGCGCCACTGAACGTCTTGCGGGCGAGGAAGCGTTCGGCCAGCGAACGCAGCTGGGCGCGGTCGGCGTCGCCGAGCGCGGAGAACAGGGCGGAGCGAGCCAGCAGTGCCTGCCAAGCGGAATCGTCAACAGGCGCGATAGGCGCGAATGCCTGTTGCACGCGCGCCAGCCAGGTTGCTATCACGCCGCTACTTGATCGCGCCGGGCACCAGCGATTGCCAGCGATACGTCGGGCGCTTCGGTGTCTCGGCGGCGGCGGCCGAAGGAGCGTCGAGTCCGATCGTCTTGGTCGACGTCGCATCTGCTGCAGGATTGCCGTTGCCATCACCGCGAACGCGCATGCCGCCGTCGCTGCCGCGCAATGCGCGCGCGCCGACCGTGCCGCCACCCTCGTCGTCGTCGGGAAGTGCGACCAACGCTTGGTGTCCACCGGCGGCTCCATGCGACTCGCCGGCGTCAAGCGCAAGCAAGCCGACTCCACGCAGCGGCGCGCTCTGTGCGAACGCGATGCTGCCGGACAGTGCGGTCGCGACGACCGCCAGGGCGTAGATCAATGTCTTCATGGGCGTTTTCCCGGTGCGAACACCAAGGGATGCGGCAATCCTCGCACGATGCGTCCCCCGACTCCAGTTCGGATGCTCAGTCATGCATAGCTCGTGCCATTAGCACAAAACCGCGCGAGTCATCGATCAATCGGCCCCTGGCGGCAGCAACGAGTGTCCAGCGGACGCTTGCGGACAGCGGCGGACACTCGCGCCGGTCATCGCCATCGCTGCACTGAATGTGTGCAAAGGCGCCCTCGGCGGCAATGCATGCGTGCCCGCGCGGCTACACTGGCGCAACCATACTGCCTCTGACCGCCGTGGCCGCTCGCCGAAGCTCGAACAACGAAATGGATGCGTTGCCGGACACGCGGCGTGCGCTTGTTGTGGCGCCGCCGGTGCTGCTCGCAGAGCTCGCGCGTGGCGCCACGGTGTCCGGCAGCGTCCTCGCCGAGCGTCTGGGCGTGACCCGCGCGGCGATCTGGAAGCAGGTCGAACGCTTGCGCGAAAGCGGCCTTGCGGTGTCGGCGCAAACGGGCGGCGGATATCGGCTGGATGCGCCACTCGATCTACTCGATGCCACGCAGATCCAAGCCGGGCTGCGCACGGACGAGCGTGCCCGGCTCGGCGGCATCGCTGTGCACTGGCAACTCGATTCGACCAGTAGCGAGTTGCTGCGCCGGGTCGCCCACGATCCGCGCGACCACCTCGCGTGTGTGTCCGAAATCCAGAGTCACGGACGCGGCCGCCGCGGCCGCAGCTGGCAGACGCCGCTGGGGGGCGGCATTGCGTTGTCGTTGCTGAAGCGCTTCGACGGCGGCATCGCGTCACTGGCCGGACTGAGCCTGGTGGCAGGGGTCGCCGCGGTGCAGGCGCTCGCAGATTGCGGGATCGGCGAAGTCGGCCTGAAGTGGCCGAACGACCTCGTTGCGCGCGGCGCAAAGCTCGGCGGCATCTTGGTCGAACTCGGCGGCGATTCGATGGGACCGTGCCACGCGGTCATCGGCATCGGCATCAACGTGCGCGTTGACGCGGTGCGCGGTGTCGCGATTGATCAGCCGTGGATCGATCTGGCCACGCTCGCGGGCGGCGCGCTACCCGCACGCAACCGGTTGGTCGCCCGATTGCTGGCACGCTGCATCGATGCCTTCGATCGTTTTGCTGACGTGGGCTTCGTT
Organism: Dokdonella sp.; assembly: GCA_040006495.1. Taxonomy (GTDB): domain Bacteria; phylum Pseudomonadota; class Gammaproteobacteria; order Xanthomonadales; family Rhodanobacteraceae; genus Dokdonella_A. The sequence continues at coordinate 1,717 of JBDTWV010000261.1, read as the reverse complement.
GCATTTGCCGAAGCGTATGCACAGCATGATGTGTTGCGCGGCCGCCAGGTCTGCGTGCTGCGCGCCGATACGACCCAACACGGCATTGCCCGCGGCGTCGACACGCGTGGCGCGTTGCGCGTCGCATTTGCGGACGGCGAACGTGTAGTTGATAGCGGGGAAGTCAGCATCCGTGCAGACGGTGCGTGATGAAACTCCTGATCGATTTCGGCAACACGCGCCTGAAATGGGCCACGCTGAAGGAGCAGCGACTGCAGGCAGGCGGCGTTTTTGCACACGTCGGCGGCGCGCTGGTTGGCGAACTGCGCCGCGAATGGAGCGGATTCACGCATGTCGAAGCGGTGTTGGTCGCCAGTGTTGTTTCGGTGGCGAGCGAAGCGGAACTCGAAGCGTTCGTGCACGAGCGTTTCGGTCTGCGCCCCGAGTTCCTGCGCAGTCCGGCGGTCGCGCTTGGGCTGCGCAATGCGTATGTGCATCCCGAGCGACTCGGCATCGACCGCTTCCTCGCGATGGCCGCCGCGTATGCCGAACGCGCGTGCGCACGCGTTCTGGTCAGCGTCGGTACGGCGATGACGCTGGACGCGCTCGATGCGGACGGCCTCCATCATGGCGGTCTGATCCTCGCCAGTCCGCGCCTGATGCGCGAGGCGCTGCTGGCCGGCACTGCGCGCATCGGTGTCAGCGAAGGCCAATACGATGAGATGCCGGGCAATACTGCCGATGCAGTGGCCAGCGGAGCGTTGTATGCGGCTGCCGGCGCGATCGAACGCTTCTGCGCCACGGCGCAGCGGCGGCTCGGTACCGCACCGGCCGTGCTGCTCACGGGCGGCGGCGCCGAAGAACTCGCGCCGCTCATCGGCCCGACGGAACGCGCGCATGACCTCGTTTTGCGCGGGCTTGCGCTGTGGGCGCAAGCGAAGCCGCAAGCCAGCTAGAATTGATCCTTTTCGATTGAGGCTGTGCCGCGCCGATGTTTGTCCGCGCCCTGTTCCTGCTGCTGCTCGCGCTCAATATCGGTGGCGCTTGCTGGCTGATGTTCGCGCATCGCCCGCCCGCGGCCGCGTTGCCGGCGACCGATCCGGGCGTGCCCAAGCTGGTGCTGCTGTCGGAGCGCGATAGCGAGAACGACGGCGACGCAGCGAGCGCGGAACTTGCGAGTGCACCGGAAAGCAACGCCGATATCGCCAACGATCAATGCCGCACGATCGGACCATTCCCGACCCAGGCCGATACGCGGGTGGCAATGAACACGTTGACCCCACTGACCAAACGCATCCGCGTGCGCGAAGCCCATACGACACAGACGCGTGGTTACTGGGTCTATCTGCCCGCGCAGGCGAGCCGCGAACAGGCACTTGGAATGGCGCGCACGCTGTCGGCCAAGGGTGTGCGCGACTACTACGTCGTCACCGCCGGCGACCAGCAGAATACGGTCTCGCTTGGCCTGTTCCGCGACCAAGGCAACGCGGAACGCCGTCGCGCCGAGATCGCTGCGCTCGGCCTCGCCCCGAAAGTCAACACACGCACCGAGGACATGCCCGTCTATTGGCTCGACTTCGCGCTCAACGGCACCGCTCCCCTCGATTGGCATGGCAAGGTGTCCAGCCCAAGCGAGCTGCGCGAAGAAACCGTTGCGTGTTTCTGACCCGCAGCGCTCGCGGCCTTGCTAGAATGCGCGCCCCATGCCGGCATAGCTCAGTTGGTAGAGCAACCGCCT
>JBDTWV010000260.1:0-4673 GCA_040006495.1 Dokdonella sp. | reverse complement strand
TTCCCGGAGATCGAGAAGTTCGACAAGCTGCCCGAACCGCGCGCCGATGGCCCGACCGCGTTCGTGTCGATCATGGAAGGCTGCTCCAAATACTGCTCGTTCTGCGTCGTGCCGTACACGCGCGGCGAGGAGATCAGTCGGCCATTCGATGATGTCGTAGCCGAAATCGCGACGCTCGCCGAGCAAGGCGTGCGCGAGGTCAACCTGCTCGGCCAGAACGTCAACGCGTACCGCGGCCCCACATTCGATGGCGAGATCGCGGACCTTGGCTTCCTCATTCACGCGATCGCCGAGATTGACGGCATCGGCCGGATTCGTTTCACGACGTCGCATCCACTGGAGTTCTCCGACTCGCTGATCGACGCCTACGCGCACGTTCCGCAGTTGGCGAATTATCTGCATCTGCCAGTGCAATCGGGTTCGGACCGTATCCTGTCGGCGATGAAACGCGGCTACACCGCGATCGAGTTCAAGCAGAAGATCCGCAAGCTGCGCGCGGTCCGGCCCGGTATCTCGGTCGCATCGGATTTCATCGTCGGCTTCCCCGGCGAGACCGACGCCGATTTCGAGAAAACGATGACCTTGGTCGAGGACATCGGCTTCGACCAGAGTTACTCGTTCGTCTATTCGCGGCGCCCCGGCACACCGGCCGCGAGCCTCGAAGACGACACGCCCGATGTGGTCAAGGCCGAACGCCTCGCGCGCCTTCAGGCCGCCCTCAACGTGAACTTCAAACGCATCAGCGATGCGATGATCGGTAGCGTGCAACGCGTGCTCGTCTCCGGTCCCAGCGCGCGCGATCCGAACGAACAGACCGGCAAAACCGAGAACATGCGCAACGTAAATTTTGCCGCGCCGTCGCGCCTGGTCGGCCAGTTCGTCGATGTGACGATCACCGAAGCGCTGGCCAATTCTTTGCGTGGGCGCGTGACGTTGGCCGACGAATCTGTCGCACTCGCCTGCTGAGGGCCGCGCGTCCGTCGGCGGCGCCGTTTTCCCACACGCACGCACGGTTCCCCAACGCGCCCTTTTGGCTCAGCTTGAACGCGCCGTCGACCAACCTGAAGGGATCTGCGCAGCCGGGATATGGAATCCAACCTTCGATTTCATCCACGACGACGCGCGCTTCAAGGCCGTGCTGAACACGTCATCCGCCGCGCGTGCATCACGATGAACCCGTTGATGCACGTTCCTCGCGGCTGTGATTTGGATTCGTCCCGCAAGCGTGAACTTCGCTCAGGGGCGAACCGCAGTCACCTCGATTTCAACCAGCATGCCCGGGCGAGCCAGTGCGGCGACCTGGACGGCCGAACGCACCGGCAGATTCGGTTGCTGGTGGGTGCCGAAGAATTGCACGTAGCCTTTCATGAATCCGGCGAAGTCGAGCTTATCTCCGGTAGCAGGATCGCCAACGAGGAACGCCTGCATTTTCACGACATCACCCATCGAAAGATGCAGATCTTCCAGTTGCGCCTGAATCCGTTTGAGCACAGCGACGGTTTGCGTTTCAGTGTTGCCATACGCGCCGACACTGCCTTTGCTGGCGGACTTGTCAGCGATTGTCGCCACCATGCCACTGAGATAGACAACACTCTTGCCCGCAGGAACTTCCACTGCGGCAGAAATAGGGAAATCACTGCCCGGAATCGGATGGCGCGTAACTTGACCTGCTCCCGCAGACCACGCGGAAGTGGCGATTAACAACGGCAACAATGCGAACGTCAGGCGCTTCATGGCGACTCCTTTTTCGGCGCGTGCAAGGCCGCGACATCTGCGGCACTCAGCGTATCGGCGTAATGATTGCCAAAGTGACCGCGCACGTAATTGACCACCTCGGCGATCTGCGCATCTTCGAGTCCGACGCGGACCATGGCCTCGAATCCGTGCAAGTCGTGGCGTACGACGAACGATGGCATGTCATGCCGCCCGTTCAGCACTACAGCGGCCATGTATTGGGCCGATGCCAGATTTGGATCTTTCGCCAATGCGGGATAATTCCCGGCGCCGATCGCGCCCTTTGCGTCAGGCATGTGGCAGCCTTGGCATATGTGCTGGAAAATCTGTTCGCCACTGGCGTGGGCCAGTTGGTCGCGACTCAAAATTGGCTGCTCGGCGGTCTGCGCCTGCAGTGCGCCGGACATCAGGCATGCAGCGGCAGCGAACAGCCCGCACAACGCGGATAAACAACCCCAGGTTACGGTTTTCACGCGGCACCTCCTGCGACAGCGCGTGCATGTACGCGACCGATCGCATCCAGCGCCGACGTCACCGCGCCCTCCTGCCATGCCGGCAAATACGACGCATGCTCACCTGCCAGCACAATGCGGCCATCAATCCGGCATAAATTATCGTAGTGCTGGTCGCGCAAATCATCGGTCCACTCGCCGAAGCATCCCATCGTGAACGGCGAACGGTGCCAAGCGACCGCGACGCCGTTCTGGAATTCCTTTTCGTATTGCGGATGGATCTGGTTGCCGAGGCGCACCGCTTCCTTCACGCGTTCCGCGGGACTCAGTGCCGCGAACTGGAAGGCCGCCGGCCCCCAGTTGTATCCGCCCAGCAACACGCCGGGCCCGCGATCGAAGAAACCTGAGGACGGGTAGCTGATATTCATGATCGGCAGATCGGTATAGGTAATGCCGCCGTAGATGTGCTCATCCTGTTCCCAGAAGCGGCGTTTGAATTGCAGCCCGAACTTCGTCGCGGCGGCATACGGAACTGCCGCGATTGCGGCCGTCATCGGCTCGCCCACGTTCATCGGAATTTGACTCAAAATCGACAGCGGGATCGTGCAGATGCACCAGTCTGCGCGCGCTTCGCGGGTGGTTCCGGGATGCCGCGCATCCTCGTAGGACGCGGTCACGCCGTGCTCGTCCTGCGCGATGCGCGTGACCTTGGCGTTGTACTGGATCAACCCATCGAGCTTCTTTCCGAATGCTTCGCCGATGCGGCCCATACCGCCAACCGGTTGAAACAGCGTTGTCTGGAACTCGTAAAGGTCACTGATAAACAACGTTTGCCACAGTTGCGAGCGCAATACATCCTGCGATGACAGTGGTTGCGAAGGCACCGGTTTACCGCCGACCCCACCTCCTGGATCACGATCGTAGCCGCGACTTGCACTGCTGCTTTCGCCACGCACGTAACGATACTTGTCATCGAGGAAACCCCAAAGCTGCAGAGATGCGAGCAGCTTGTCGCGGTCCTCCGTGGTCAGTGGCGCATCAAGTCCGTGCTGCTGGACACTCTTGGCGAGCAACTCGGAAACCATGCCGCGAAAGTCGGCGTTGTAGGCGCGATAGCGCTGCGGTTTGCCACCAAACGCATTCTGGCTGTGCAGATAGGCGTTGTAATTGACCTGGACGAAGGGCTCGAGTTGGATACCGAGCACCTGACAGTAATGCAGCATGTTCTGGTGATGATGCGGCAGCCGCCAAGGTCCTGGATTGATGTACAGCCCCTTGGCGAACTCGCAGTGCTGGGTGGCACCGCCCATTTCGGTGAACGTATCGCCTCCGCGCAACGACCAGTTGCGGCCGCCTGCACGATCGTTGTACTCGAGCAGCTTGACGCTGTAGCCCGCATTGCGCAGTTCGTAGGCTGCCGTCATTCCGGCCATGCCCGCGCCGAGAATCAGAACAGAGGCACCCTTTGGGGCACCGGCAAGATCGACCGGGCCTTGGTATTTCGATTCCGCCGCGAAACCCAGTGCGGTCATCGCCTGGTACATCGCCGCGCCACCCGCGGCCAGGCCAATCGTGCGCAGCACGTCGCGCCGACTCGGCGAAAATATCATGCCGGGATTCCCCATCGATTCGCCCCTTGAGTACGTTGCGTACCAACCAGTATCGACAGCCTTGGTCGCAGCATACGCTCGTCAGAGCGGGTAATCATGTGGCTGAAAAAGTACAGTAAGGCTGACTTTCCAACGTCCCGTCCCGGCGGATTGCAAACACTGCGTCAAACGCGGATCAGGCACAGGTCGTTTGCGGAGTTGGCCTCCACATGCCCGCATCACCCTCTACGCACGTGTTCCTGGCGCAGCCCATAGCCGAACAGGCGCGCTGGCAGGTGGCGGACCACGCGGAAATGCAGCAAGCCACGCAGCAACGCGGGAATGCGCAGGGGGCGCCCGCCTTGCTCGAGCGCACGCGAGATCACGCGCCGCTGCACTGCTCTTTGTACCGCCTGCACCACGCGCGTCGGCCATTCTCGGCGGCGTTGCACTTGCGCCAGCAGCGCCTCGTCGACCGCACCGCCGGCGAGTAGTGGGCGCGCCAACACATTGGCGGCAGCCACCGCGTCCTGGATCGCCAGATTGATCCCCACACCACCAATCGGTGACATCGCGTGGGCCGCGTCGCCAATCAGCAACAGACCGGGGCGGTGCCAACGCGGCAGCCGGTCGACCTGCACCTGCAAGGTGCTGACCTGGTTCCAGGACGTGAGCTCGGACGTCCGGTCGGCCAGGAACGGCGCGAGCTGGGCGATGCGATCGCCGAGCTCGCTGATCGGCTGCGCGCGCATGGCGGTGTCGCCGCCCGTGGGTACCAGGTACGCGGCCTGCCAGTATTCGGTCCGGTTCAACAGCACCATCATCTGGCCGCGATCGATGATGCCGAAGGTATCTTGCGGATCGCTGGACGCGTGCGGCACGCGGAACCACAACACAT
>JBDTWV010000259.1:0-4691 GCA_040006495.1 Dokdonella sp. | reverse complement strand
GACGCCAGAAGGAATCACGCAAGCATCGTCCGTTCGCAATCGTTGCGCAGGCATATCCTCCAATTCGATGCACAGGCAGCCATCGAGTACGAACAGCAGCATCAGGGCGTCGTGGTGCGACTGCAGAGGGGCGGCTGCGATTGCCGCCTTCCAGTGTGCAGGATCACGATCGACTCGGTTCGCCTGCAATTCCCTCACGCGAGCCAGCCCGTCGGTCGCTGCGACGATGCCCGTCTCGCGATACGAAAACAGCGCGTCATCGGCTGCGTTCCATTGTGCCAACGCCGCCACGTCGTGCAAGAACAACTGGCCGCCGAATCGACGCTTCGGGCGCAGCGTCGGAGTGGGTAAATCGAATGCGTATTCGCGCCAGGTTTCATGCTCGGCCGGAGCGCCGACCTCGATCACCTCGAGCCCAGGTGATGCATCAAGCACGCGATGACGTATTGTCGGTGGTTGTAGAACGCAATCGCCGGCTTGCATCACGAACGGCTTGCCTTGGTCTTCATATACGACGCGCACCCAGCCGCGTCGACAAAAGATCATCTGGAATCCGACCTTGTGGTAGTGCACATAATCTGGCACCGGTCCGCCGTCGGGAATGCGGATATGCGAGGCAATGAAGTGACCGCCGAGCCGATCTGGAATCAGGTCGCGATACTGCATGCCGGCGCGACCGACTTGCCAGCGCGATGACGCACGCTCGACAGAAAATAAGTGCTGCGGCGCGACTAGATTTGATGCGACAGACGCATGAGTCGCGCATTTCAGGTGCACACATTGTCCGTCGCGCGAGAGCAACGCAATGCGTGGTGCATCTGCGGGCATGATCATTTCAAGGCGGTAACCGCGTTGCTCGATGTGCTCGGCAATCGCCGCTTCGAGATCGTCGCACGCTACAATCACAGGCTTACTGCGTATCGCGTCGACATCGCTTTGTGTTCCGTTCATGCGCGGTGCAATCCTGTACTGGATGCAGGTCTTACGTTTGGTGATTGCGACGTCGCTCGATGATTCCTTCCAGTCGCGACTTCAGTTTGTCACACGCACCACGCACGGCCTTCTCCACATTCTTGTCCTCGTGACTCACACCAACTGGGCGCTCGTGCTCAAGCCGAGCTTCCAGCGTGCAGCGCTTGTCGTCATCGCCACCTTTTGCCGCATTGGTATCGGACAGGTGCACCTCGACCCGTGTGAGATGCGTGGCCACATGCGCCAGCGAGTGCTCGATCATGCCTGACACGCGGGTTTCCAGCGCTTCGTGACCCTGGATATTCTTGTCGGTGTTGAACTGGATTTTCATGCGATCTCCTTTACTAGGACGTGTGGACTCCAGCGACCGAACTCAAGCGCGTCGAAGATTTGGGTGCGGCCAGGTTATCGCAGTGATTCCACGCTGGTGGTTTCGGCAGCCAGAGGAGCAGCAGGCGTGCAGGTATCCAGCCAAGCCTGAAATTGCGTCGACGGCATCGCCTTTGCAAACAGATATCCCTGCGCAATATCGCAACCACCGACGCGGAGCTTTTCCAAGGTGGCAAGATCCTCGATGCCTTCGCCAACCACGCTCAAATCGAACCGGTGCGCCAGCTCGTTAATCAGCGTGGTGATATCGGCACTAGCGGTATCGGTCAGTAGATCGCGCACAAACGACTGATCGATCTTCAGCTCGTCTGCGGGAATATTCTTGAAGTACGCAAGACACGAATAACCCGTTCCGAAATCGTCGATCGATATTTTTACGCCCAAATCGCGGATGCGTGACAGCTTCGCGAGCGCGTGATCGCGATTCATCAGCGAGCGCTCGGTGATTTCCAGCACCAGCTTGACCTTGTCGTTGTGCCAGAGCTGCAGTGCATTCTCCACCAGCTCCGGCAGGTCCCGTTGTGCCACCAGCCCACTTGGCATGTTCACCGATACTGCCAGTGGCCCGAAGTCATGCTTCCACTCTGCGGCCTGGCGCAGCACCGTATTCATCGCCCACAGTGTGAGCTTGCGAATCTGCCCGGTACGCTCGGCCAGCGGGATGAACACGTTGGGCGAGACGATCCCATGCACACGCGATTTCCAGCGCATCAAGGCCTCTGCGCCGATCACGTGACGATCGGATATGCGTACCTGCGGCTGGTAGTGCATGCTCATCTCGCCGCGATCGATGGCGTTGCCCAGCTCCAGTTCGAGATCCCACAGATCGGACAGCAGCTGCGGTTGCGTCGCTTCGGGTGCGAACAGATAGCGCTGGCCTTCGGTACGCGCGGTTACCAAGGCGAGTTCTGCGCTGCGTAGCAAAAACTCGGCGACTGTTGCGTGCATCGGGCACACCGCGATGCCGATGGTCACAGTCATCGTCATGCGTACCGCGCCCGACTGCACCGGCATCTCCAGCAGTCGCAGCAGTTTTTTCACCGCCAGTTCGGCGTGTCCCTGGTTGAGGATGCGCGGCAGGATCAAGCCAAAGCGGTTGTCGCCGATGCGGGCAACGTAGTCTTGCGCACGTGCTACGCCCTTGAGTTGCGTGGTGAGATGCTTGAGCACATGGTCGCCGAACGCATAGCCGCTGGCGCCATTGATTTGCGAGAAATTGTCGATATCGATTACCAGCAAACCAACCTGGCTGCGGTTTTCGTTGGCGTACGCAATGTGCCGTTGCAAGGTTGCCATGAAGCCATTGCGGTTGGGCAATGTCGTTAGTTCGTCGAGGATTTCCTTCATCGTCAGTCGAGAAACAACTCGGCCGGATCGACTCCGTAGGCGCCTTCCGGCAACCCGCGACGAATGGTGACCGCGTCATCGCCCTGTTGGTCGTGCAGCTCGCTCAGATCGATGGAATGAAATTCGCGCAGTGGCGACTTGGCTGCATCCAGCAGCAACATCACACTCGGACGCAATCGCTTCAGATCGTGTACCGCAGTGACCACGCCGACGCGCCCGTCTGAGAGTTCAACCAGCGAGCCACTGGGATAGATGCCGCAGGTCTGGATGAACTGCTCGACCAGTTCGGACTGAAACAAGGTATCGCGTGCCTCGTACAACTCCATCACGCTTTGATGCGGTGACAGGCTGCCTGCATGTGGCTGTACGCTGGTCATCGCGTCGTAGCTGTCGATCAGACCAGTGATGCGACCAAAGATCGGAATCTCGCTACCGCCGAGGCCTTGCGGGTAGCCGCTGCCTTCATGCCGCTCGTGGTGGGTGGCTACCGCAGTGATGACGCGCTTGGGCAGCCCTTCGGTCGCGGACAGCATCTCTACCCCGAACTGCACGTGTTCGCGCATGATCGCGCGATCGCCGTCATTGTATTGATCTGTGCGGGTGAGCAGCGAATGTGGCAGCCGGGTCTTGCCAACATCAAACAACAATCCGGTGAGCGCCAGTTCGTCCAGCTCGTTGCGGTTCATGCCGAGTTGACGGCCGAAACTCGCCGCCCACACCGAGCATCCCAGAGCATGTTGATAGGCGTAATCGCTGGTGCGCTTGATCGCCTTGAGCCAGATGAAAGCAGCCGGGTTGCGGGTGATTGAATCCAGCATCGCGGTAACGCCCTCGCGCAGCTTGTCCAGCTCGATGCCCCGACCATTTCGCAAGTCGTCCATGACGTCTTCTATGCCGCGCTCAAGCTGACCGTGCGCCTTTTCAGCTTGCGGCAGTTCGGAAGCGAATTCGGCGGTGTTGACCCATTGCGTCTTGCGCAGCGCAGCTACCTCTTCCTGTCCGCGCGCTCGCTGCAACAAGCCGGGCGAGTTATCGAAGCGCAGGTAACGCGGATCGGGCGATGTGCCGCGCATCGGATCGACATACACGTAGTGACACAGCGAGCGCAGCCGCTTCACTTCTTCATCGTTGCGCACCGACAAGCCTTCCATCGGAAACGCGGTGCCCAGCCAGGGCCGATCGAGACGGCTGACATACATGCCGACGGTGAGACCGGCGACATCGATGCGTGCTTCGTGGGACTTGGGCAAGAGCCACCATCCTGACAACGGTTCGTGCGAAGCGTAACCCAAGCGAATGCTCGGCGGGAGTCCAGCAGGTACGAGGGCGGAGTTGACGCCGGCACTGAGCTCGCGGATAAGCTGATCTCCCCCGTGCGAAGGTGGCGAGATGGCCGAGAAGGCAACCAGGCAGACGGACGATCGCACCGCTGGAAAGAGCGATAACAACGCGGACGGCGATGCGAAGCCCGATCGCCAGTTCGAACTGTCGCCTAGCGAGCGCGCCAAGGTTCGCGACAGCCTGCCGCCACGCGCGCAGGTGCTCCACGAAACCATTCGCAAGCAGGGCACGGTCGAGTTAGAGCGCAATGCAGCTGCGCTGGGCTGGTCATCGTTGGCAGCCGGGCTATCGATGGGATTCTCGGCTCTGGTGCCGGCCATCCTCAACGTGCATCTGGCCGAAGGTCCGTCGCGGTTCCTGATTGCCACGCTGGGATACGCCGTGGGATTCCTGATTGTGATCCTTGCCCGCCAACAGTTATTTACTGAAAACACCATGACCGCCGTTTTGCCGATGATGACAAAACCCAGCGTTTCGGCGTTTCGCCAGCTGCTGCGGCTGTGGGGCATCGTGTTGATCGGCAACTTGCTGGGCGTCGCCGTGTTCGCACTCGGCCTGCTCTACGGGCGCGTACTCGAACCCGCCGTGCACGACGCGCTGCTCGCGCTCGCGCAGCACATCCTGGCCAACACGCCATGGCA
>JBDTWV010000258.1:0-4698 GCA_040006495.1 Dokdonella sp. | reverse complement strand
CTACGGCCCGTGCTGGTCGGGCAGTTCGAATTCGTCGAATGGACGTCGGATGCGCACCTGCGCCACAGCACGTTCGTCGGCCTGCGCGACGACAAGGATCCGCGCGACGTCGTCCGTGAGGACCAGTGAAACCTCATGACCCAGAAAGTGCTCAATACGTAGAGACACAAGGAGACCGAAATAATGCGTGTGATGGTACTCGTGAAAGCGACCGAAGACAGCGAGAAGGGCTTCAAGCTCACGCGGGAGACGAAGGCAATGATGGAAGCAATGGGCAAGTACAACGACGAGCTCATCAAGGCCGGCATCATGAAGGAAGGCGACTGTGACGGCCTCACGCCCTCAGCGAAAGGCAAGCGTGTCGCGTTCGATGGTCCCGACCGGAAGGTTATCGACGGGCCGTTCGCTAATCCGCGCGAGCTTGTCACTGGGTTCTGGAAGTGGACGGTCAAGGATATGGACGAGGCGGTCGCCTGGGTGAAGCGCTGCCCGAACCCGATGTCGGGGCCTAGCGAGATCGAAATTCGGCCATTCCAAGAGATAGAGGACTTCCAATAGCATCTGAGATCACAGAACCCTGGCCAAAACGGGGGCAACGTTTGAGGATTAAACGAGAAGCCTGCCGTAATGGTGAAGAAGAACGTCGAGCCTTGTCCGGGTGCGAATTCGGCCCAGATCCTGCCTCCCCATCGTTCGACGATCCGTTTGCAGGTGCGCTGCCCTTGATTCTTGCCGTGGAGACGCTTGAACGGCTCGAAGATGCTCGGCTCGAAGGCGTGAAGATGTTCACCCGGTTGATGCATCAGGCGAGCGCGGGCAGGCGGTAGGTCGAGCGAGACCGCGCCGTTGAACGCGGTCGCGGAAAGGTTAGCGCCACGTTGGAGATCCTCGCGAAGCAACTCGGCGCCTCGCGCTCGTGGGCGAGCAGGGACGCGAACGCGCGGCGCGAAGCTGTGGATGTGTTCACCCAGTTAATGCCTTACGGAGCACTTTGGGCTGGACCGACGGAATTGACCGTCCAGCCATGACCTTCCGAGGGTCAACCGGCACGTTCGACTACTTGGGAAGGGTCGCGAAGGGAGATTCAAGATAAGCTCAATTCTCCTAAGACAAACGCGTCAACGATCTCACCGGGGGCCAAGACACGGCAGTCGAGTCTAGTCTTGTCCGCAAGTGCAACCATGTGCAGGCCCAAGATTGTACTTGTATACATACTCACCGACAAGACGGCCCAGATCAGCGCCTGCGTCCTGGTCGAAACGAAAATGAATTCCGCCATAAACGCGAGCATCGCTAATGTCTTCCGTAATTTCCTTCAACTTGCTGTACTTCAGTGCGATCCCCGGGACGGCTGGATTAGAAACAAGGATCGAATGACGGCGGCCGCCGTAGAGACGTTCCAGCACCTCACGAGCGGCATTGCTCAATGTACCGTGGGCGGACGGGTACCCGGGAAAGCAGGGGGTGGATATAAATGGAGCGAAGGCCGGATCCGGGTCCGTCGTCCGGTTGCCCTCCAAATCACCCGACCGAATCGCCGTTTCCGGCCGCCAGAAGTTGTACGTGTATTTTGTGTCGAAGGTCGCTACCGCACCGTCACTGATTGCGATATTGAGCAGCGCGAAGGCGCGCGCGTTTTCCGACAGCGACTTACCCTCCGAAATGCTGAGTTGCCTCGCAACCAGGTTCCACACCGCAGTCGGCGAGACATTCGCATAGAAACGCGCCACATCAGACCGATCCTGCGACCGAAACGCACTGTTAATGCCGCCGACCATTCTTACCTCGTTGTAGTCTCTGGCGTATCGGGCGCTCTTCAGCGCCGGAGGCGCATCCAATCGAAACTGGTCGGCGCTTCGGATACCAAAAGTTTTCACGTTCCTCCATTGAAGGAAGTTTCCGCCCGCCGAAGTGCAACTCGGTGTCGGTTGCCATTCACCCGGATTAGGCAAGCCGGGCAGATAAAAGGCAGGTGGGGCCGAGCCGTCGCTTTCCCGCATCGCGATCACTGCCGCGGCGGCACGTTCACCGCTTGTGATGCCAGATGTCTTGGCCGGTCCATCCGCAATTACGGCAAGTGAACTCACTCGTGCGGCATCCAAGGACGCGGCGTTCCCGGGAAAATAGTTCTTAAGGACAGTATACGCAGCCGCAATCGCCGCAGCTTCGGGCGATGCGTCAGACGGCGCGGTGTTCGTGACACGATACGCCTTGTAATCCCCAGTAATTGCATTCACGGCCTCAAAGACCGCCAGGTGCATGATCGCTGCGAAACGGGCCTGAGCGAACGGTTGCTGCGTGGCTACGGTTGATACCATAATCGCGTTCCAGTCTAGTATCACGTCGGCGCGCGCTATCCCGTTAGCGAGCACAAGTGCTGTCAGTACTGTGCCCGCCCGGCTTCTCATTGAGTTCAACTTCATTCTTATCTCCTTCTTGTGCAAAGTGCCGCCGAGTCTTCCCGGCGTGATAAGATCTTGCAGCAGATTGCCCTGAAAAGCCTTTAATTTGCCCCTGAACATTTCTGAATGTTTCTGAATAGGCCATGAACGACCCCGAGCCGCTTTTGTACGAGTTCGACGATTTCTGCATCGACGTCGGCAGGCGGTTGTTAACGCAACGCGGCGCACCGGTGCCGCTTAAGCCCAAGGTCTTCGACACTCTCCTGTACCTGACGCGCCACCAGGGCAGGCTGCTGGAGAAGGACGAACTGATGCGCTCCATCTGGCCTGACACCGTCGTCGAGGAGAATAGCCTGAACCAGTGCGTCTCCACATTGCGGCGGGCGCTGGGTGAGAGCCCCGGCGAGAATCGTTACATCGTAACCGTTCCCGGCCGCGGCTACCGATTTGCCGCCATCGCGACTGCGATCACCAGCGGAGCCCTAAAAGCAGAGGCAACGCAGCAGGAACGGGTACGTGTCCGTGAGGTAGCCACAACTGCGGAGGACGAGGGCCGCGTACCCATTTCGCAAGCCCGCCCGGGTCGATTGCACTGGGTGTTGGCAGGAGTGCTACCCGCGGTGTTGGTGATCTCGCTGTGGGTCGGCTGGCGCGGATCGACCGTCGACAGTGGAAGGAGGGTAATCTGGCTGGACCTCGACGTCGGGAGTGAAGTGTCGCAGCCAGCGATCGCTCCGGACGGGACGACCTTGGTATTCGTCGCCAGCGGCCGGTTGGTGGTCCGACGGCTCGATCAAGGCAAGATTACAATTCTGGCGGGAACCGAGGGTGCTTCTTCGCCCTTTTTTTCACCGGACGGGAGATGGGTAGGATATTTTGCCAACCACCAACTCCGGAAAGTGCCTCTTGAGGGTGGCGAATCTGTAATGCTGTGCGATGCTCCTAGGGACCGGGGTGGAAGCTGGACCGATGACGGAAGAATCATCGCGGCTTTAAGTGCGTCGGGCGAGCTTTCGATCGTCCCTGCCTCGGGCGGTGCCCCCAAGCCGTTCAGTGAAATCAAAGCCGAGTCGCCGAGTGTGACCAACCATAGCAGGCCGGTCGTGTTGCCGGGTGGAAAGGGAGTATTGTTTGTTGCCGGAGCCGGTGTGGCGACCGGTTCGCTGCGAGTACTTCCGCTCGGGGGTGGTCCTGCCATCACACTGGTCGAGAATTCTTCTACCGGACGATACCTTGCGCCTGGGTACCTGCTGTTCAACCGCGGTGTGAAATTGTTCGCCGCGCCCATCGACCTGAACCGCCTTGCACTAACAGGGATGGCATCGCCCTTGATCGAAGGAGTGGCCTATGACCATTTTCGCGGAGCCGACTTTGATGTCTCTGCCTCCGGCACTCTGATTTATCGACGGACTTCACCGACGTCAAATCGCGCCGTGATGTGGCTGGACCACTCCGGTCTTAAGGGCCGAGTATTCGCCGAGGCGGGCGCTTACACGAGTCCACGCCTGTCCCCCGACGGAAAACGTCTGGCGTTGATGTCCGAGTCCGAACTCTGGATCTATGAGCTCGCTCGGAAAAAGATGACGCAGCTGACGTTCGGTTCCGAGGTTGGATGTTGCCCGGTGTGGAGTCCAGCCGGCGACTATGTGGTTTTCAGGTCTCATTCCGGCATTGCGTGGACGCGATGGGATGGCAGCGGACTCGTGCAGCGATTGCCGGCAGATCAAGGTCCTTCCGGGACGCCGTGGTCGTTTTCGCCAGACGGCAAATGGCTGACATTTTTTGGAAGCTCACCGCTGACCGGCTTCGACCTTTGGGCTGCTCCTGTGGATCGGGTAGCGGGCGCGCTAAAACTCGGCCAACCCCTGCCGTTGTTGAAGCAGCCTGGATTACAGGCGGCTCCGGCGATCTCGCCGGATGGCCGATGGCTGACGTACGCTTCCGACAATGAGACCGGACGCACAGAAGTTTATGTCATTCCATTTCCGCTACAAGATCCCTCTCGGCAGGGCAAGTGGCCGGTCTCAACTGATGGAGGGCGGGCTCCCAGGTGGTCCGTGAGCGGCGGCGAAATATTCTTTCGATCACCCGACGACCACTTGATGGCGGCCTTAGTCACCGCTTCAGGTGATTCGATCCGGTTGGAGAAACCCCGAGTGTGGTATGAGACTCGGTTGGCGGACCTCGGCGGGCCTCCGAACTTCGACGTCGCTCCGGACGGGAAACATATCGTCGCTATGTTCGACGTAGAGGAAACGAAGCCCAACCAAACTCACCTCCGTGTGCTGCTCAACGT
>JBDTWV010000257.1:0-4707 GCA_040006495.1 Dokdonella sp. | reverse complement strand
GTGGCGATCTCAAGGCCACGTTGCGCGCGATCCTGCTCGATCCCGAGGCGCGCTACGGTCAATGACAACGCGCCGATACGTTCGGGAAATTGCGCGAGCCGTTGCTCAAGTCGACCCAGATGTGGCGAGCGCTGGCGGCCCGGTCGGCGAATGGTCGCATCGCCGCGCTATCGACCTGGCCACCGATCGAGGACTGGTACGGCCAGGCACCACAGCGCTCGCCGACCGTGTTCAATTTTTTCAAGCCGGATTTTTCGCGACCCGGTGAAGTCACCCAGCGCGGCCTGCACAGCCCGGAATTCCAGATCCTCGGTGACACCATGGTGGTGGCGACACCGAACAATCTGTTCCATCAGATCTTCTGCTACTACGTTGGCAGCACTCGCTGCTGGGACAGCGATGATCCCGACACGCTGCAGATGAATTACAGCGCTGACGCGGCGCTCGCCGCGACTCATCCGGCAGCGCTCATCGACGAGTACGACACGCTGCTGATGGCCGGACAGATGTCGCCGTTCATGCGCAACGTGCTGCTCACCCGATTGAGCGCATTGGACGCCAGCGACTACGGCAGCAGTCTCGGCCAGGTTCGCGTGCAGCACGCGTTGTACTTGATCATGAACTCGCCCGAATACTCGATACAGAAATGAACAGGCCGCCGCCATGCAAGTGAACCGTCGTCAGTTCCTGCGCAAGAGCATTTGCGCCGCACTCGGGGGGGCCGGGCTGTACTCCGCGCTCGGCAACCTGCGTCTGGTTTCCGCCGCCGTCGGCACTCGCCCCCCATATGCATTCGGTGACTACAAGGCTCTCGTTTGCATCTATCTGTATGGCGGCAACGACAGTTTCAACATGATTGTGCCGACCGCTGGCCAAGCTAAGATCGACTATCTGGCCTCGCGTGGTGGGTTGGCGTTGACGTCCGGACTGGTACCGTTGACGCCAACTGCCGGAACGGGACCAGCCGGCTATGCATTGCATCCGTCCATGGGCGATCGGACCGGGACCAGTATCGACCAAATTCCCGGTAATGCGGGGCTCGGCAAACTGTTCAATACAGGCAAGGCCGCGATCGTTGCCAACGTCGGCAGCCTCGTTTACCCGGTCACCAAGGCTCAGTACCAGAACGGCAGCGTGCCGACCCCTGCGCAACTGTTCTCGCACGATGACCAGACCACGCAGTGGCAAACCTCGCGCGCCGACGATGCGAACGTCGACGGCTGGGGCGGTCGTATCGCCGACCTGCTGTACTCGTCCAATTCCGGCCAAGTGCCGATGGGCATCACCCTGAGCGGCAACAACCGCTTTCAGCGCGGAGCGATCATCAATCCGTATGCGATGGATCCATCCGGCGTAACGCGACTGAGTTATTCCGACGAGGGTTCCGAGGCATGGATCATCGGTGCTGACAACAGCGCGGGTGCGACCGCCTACAACGCGTTGATCGCGCCCGGCGCGCAGGCGCATGTGCTGGAACGCGCCTACGCCGATGCCGCGACGCGTTCGATCGCGAACTACCAGATCATTGACGGCGCGCTCGGCGCGGTGCCGACATGGACGACGCCGTTCCCCAACAGCGATCTCGGTGCCCAGTTGCAGATGGTCGCGCGGTTGATTGGCGTGCGCTCGGCGCTCGGCATGCAGCGCCAGGTATTCTTCGTCTCGGCCGGCAACTACGACACGCATAGCACCCAGATACAGGATCAGGCCGACAATCTCACCACGCTGTCGCAAGCGCTCAAGGCGTTTTACGACGCGACGTTGCAATTGGGGATCGCCGACGGCGTGACCGCGTTCACCGCATCCGACTTCGGGCGCTCGCTCGCGGTCAACAGCAGTGGCACCGATCATGGTTGGGGTGGCCATCATTTCGTCGTTGGCGGCGGCGTGCGTGGCCAGCGCTTCTACGGGGCAATGCCCTCATTGGCGCCGGACAACAATCCGGACGACACCGGTTACGCGCAAATCATCCCGACCCTTAGCGTGGATCAATACGCGGCGACGCTGGCACGTTGGTTTGGCGTCGATGCAGGCGGCATCGACGACATTTTTCCGAACCTCGGCCACTTCGGTAACGCTGATCTGGGTTTCATGTTGTGATCGCCATGGGCTCGCGCGTGCTTGCAGGCATCGTGGTTGCCGCATGGGCGACGGCACCGCGAGCCGCAGTCTATGTCGTCACCGCCAATCCTGACATGACCTTCACGCCGGCCCAGTTAACGATCTATCAGGGCGACACGATCGCGTTCGAGAACGCAGGCGGCGTCCATAACGTTCACGCCGACAACAACAGTTTCATTTGCGCGATCAACTGCACGACCAACAACGCGCCGAGCGATGCGTTGTGGCGCGCAACCAAGCGTTTCAATCTGCTCGGCACGTTCGGTTACTACTGCGAAGCGCATGGTAATCAAAGCGGCGGAATGCGCGGCTCGATCACCGTGATCGATCGCATCTACGTCGACGGTTTCGACACGGCCGCTACGGCGTTCGACCTGGAAGGGCATAGCGCGTATTGAATCGGATCGCCGCTGGCCGCATCCTTCGCGTTCATACCCGTGCTGGCGGATCGTTCGCGCAGCACCACCGCCAGGATCCCCATGCATATCGATATTCCCCCGGTTACGCGTGCGCTGCTGATTGCCAATATCGCGATTTACCTGCTGGAAAAGCTCACCGGTACGATGCTGATCGCGTATTTCGCGTTGTGGCCGATCGGCCCGTCGCAGTTCACCGATGTGCCGGGTTTCGAGATCTGGCAATTGGTCACGTACGGATTCCTGCATGATCCCAATAGCCTGACCCATATCGCGTTCAACATGTTCGCGCTGTGGATGTTCGGCGGTGCGATCGAGCACACGCTAGGCGCGCGCCCGTTCGCGATTTACTACTTCGTGTGCGTGATCGGTGCCGCGCTGGCCCAGTTGGCAGTCGTGCACTTTTTTACCGGCGGGTACTATCCGACTCTCGGCGCCTCCGGCGGCATTTTCGGACTGCTGCTCGCCTACGGCGTGATGTATCCGCACCAGCGCATCATGTTGCTGTTTCCACCGATACCGATGCCGGCGTGGTTGTTCGTGACCGGTTACGGCGCGATCGAGCTGTTTCTCGGCGTCACCGGGACCCAGGCCGGCGTTGCACATTTTGCGCACCTCGGTGGTATGGCGATTGGTTTCGTGCTGATCGAATACTGGCGCGGCAAGTTGCCCTGGAAGCCGCGACGGATATTGACGCGCTAGCGGGCGTTTCAGCCGATGCAACTCACGGCGTGGCTCGACTACCAGCAACGCGTCCATCCGCGCGCGATCGCACTCGGCCTCGATCGCGTGCGCGAGGTGTGGACACGGCTTGGCGTACCGGTGCCGGCACCCGTCGTGATCACGGTGGGCGGAACCAACGGCAAGGGGTCGACGGTCGCATTTCTCGAAGCCATGCTGGCTGCTGGTGGCAAACGTGTCGGGGCGTATACATCGCCGCATTTGCTCACCTACAACGAGCGCGTGCGGATCGCTGGCCGTGATGTCGACGATGCCACGTTCGTCGCTGCGTTCGAACGCATTGAAGCAGCGCGTGGTTCCGATTCCAGTGAATCCATTGCGCTCACTTATTTCGAATACGCCACGCTGGCCGCGCTGTTGATATTCGCGGATAGTGCGTTGGATGTTGCATTGCTCGAGGTCGGTCTCGGCGGTCGGCTTGACGCGGTCAACATCATCGACGCCGACGCGGCGATCGTGACCACGGTCGATCTCGATCATCAGGACTGGCTGGGCAACGACCGCGGCAGCATCGGTCGCGAGAAGGCCGGCATCTTCCGTGCTGACCGCCCCGCAATTGCAGGTGAACCCGATCCGCCGCGTACCTTGATCGAACATGCGCTGCGACTCGGTGCACCGCTGTACATTGCCGGGCGCGATTTCAAAATCGATGCGCCCTCCGGCGCGTGGAGTTGGTCAGGGTGGGCCGATCGGGACGCATCTGCCGATTCTGGCGCCGCCATCGAATTGCCCGAGCCAGCGCTTATTGCGCCGTGCCAGGTCGACAATGCCGCCGCTGCGATCGCTGCGTTGTATGCACTGCGGAACCGTCTCGGCTGGAATCCGGTCGCGATCGCCGCGGGTGTCGCAAATGCACGGATCGCCGCGCGCATGCAGCGCTTCGGCGGCGAGCCGCAACTGATTGTGGACGTCGCCCACAACCCGCAAGCGGCGAAGGTGCTCGCGAAATGGCTTGAGGGCACGCGTTCAAGCGGACGCACACTGGCCGTGTTCGGAGCCCTCGGCGACAAGGACGTGCGCGGCGTCGTCGACGCACTGCGCAGCCAGTTTGATGCGTGGTATCTGGCGGGCCTCGATCAGGCCTCACCGCGTGGGCTCGATGCCGATTTGCTGCGCGCGCAAATCGAATCGGTGCTCGATGCAAACGTCGTGCAAGCGAGCGAGACGACGGTCGATGCGGCGCTGGCAGCCGCGTTTTTGCAGGCGCAGCAAGGCGATCGCGTCATCGCGTTCGGCTCGTTCTTCGTTGCATCGGCCGCGCTGCGCTTCGCGCACTTGCACAGGTTGAGCGAGGGCACCTCATCGCAACTCTGCCATCCAACTGTGCGCTGAGACGCTGAACCCACGCCGATGTCGATCTCGCCTCGGCGATGGGCGCGAGGTTCGCGTCGGCGCCGGTCGCGCGCCGGTTGCTGAATACATTTCGACC
>JBDTWV010000256.1:0-4715 GCA_040006495.1 Dokdonella sp. | reverse complement strand
AAGCCGGATCGGCGCACCACACGATCGCACCCGCCTCGTCGAACTGAGTCATCGCACACTGCCCGCGCGTCCGTGCCTTCGGTCCGATCTCGGCGATGTCGGCGACCTGACGCGCATTCAGCGCGACTTTGATCTGCGGATGGCGCAGCCAGATCAATGCGTTGAACAGGTCGTGCCAGTTGTGCTCACGCGTGGCTATGACACCGCGCTGCGCGATACGTTGCTCGTAATGCAAACCATCGGCGAGCAATACCGCAGTCTGCGCGCCAAATCGGATAGGCGCCGAACATTCGTCGACGCCGCGATCGAGCGCCGCGGTCAGCACATCCGCTGTCGGCCACTCTGCGGTGGCGAGGAAATCGCGGTACGCCAGGAAACCCTGCAGGAGCGGATGATCGAACGCCTGTGCGTCCGCCGTTGTGCGATCAGGCGTGGGCGCGGCCATGACGCGGACGGCAGCGTTCGCGGCGGCGCGTCAGGCGACGAGCCGACCGATCAGATCGTGCTCATCGGCGTGAATGATTTCCACGTCCACGAACTGACCCGGCTTGAGCTTCTGGCCGTTGTCGATGCGCACGATGCCATCAATTTCCGGCGCGTCCGCCTTCGAGCGCGCAATCGCACCGTCTTCGTCCACTTCATCGACGATGACAGTTTGACGCGTTCCGATCTTGCGGCCAAGGCGCGCGGCCGAGATCTCCGCCTGCGTTTCCATGAAACGCTCCAAGCGTTCTTCCTTCAGCCATTCCGGCACCGGATTGGTCAGCGCGTTCGCCTTGGCCCCATCCACCGGCGAATATGCAAACGCACCGACGCGGTCGAGTTGGGCTTCGTGCAGGAATTCGAGCAACTCCTCGAATTCGGCTTCGGTCTCGCCGGGAAAGCCGACAATGAAGGTACTGCGAATGGTCAGATCGGGGCAGATCGAGCGCCAGTTTTGAATGCGCTGCAGGGTTTTGTCGACCGCCCCCGGACGCTTCATCAGCTTGAGAATGCGCGGGCTGGCGTGCTGGAACGGGATGTCGAGGTAGGGCAGGATTTTGCCCTCCGCCATCAGCGGAATTACGGCATCGACGTGCGGGTATGGATAGACGTAGTGCAAACGCGTCCACACCCCGAGCTCGGCCAGCCCTTCGCACAGACCATTCATGCGGGTCTGGTACGACTGGCCGCGCCAATCACGAGACGCATACTTCAGGTCGACGCCGTACGCGCTGGTGTCCTGCGACACCACCAGCAATTCCTTCACACCGCCCTTGACCAGCTTCTCGGCTTCGATCAACACCTCATCGACGGGGCGCGACACCAAGTCGCCGCGCATCGAGGGGATGATGCAGAACGTGCAGCGGTGATTGCAGCCCTCGGAAATCTTCAGATACGCGTAATGCTTCGGGGTCAGCTTGATGCCTTGCGGCGGCACCAGATCAAGGAACGGATCGTGTTTTGGCGGCAGCACTTCATGCACCGCGCTCATCACGCTCACGTAATCTTGCGGGCCGGAAATCGAGAGCACGCCTGGATGCGCCTCGCGGATCAGTTCGGCGCGCTTGCCGAGGCAGCCGGTCACGATGACCTTGCCGTTCTCCTGCAACGCCTCGCCGATCGCGTCGAGCGACTCGGCAACCGCCGAATCGATGAAGCCACAGGTGTTGACGACGACCACGTCAGCCGACGCGTAGCTTGGCACGATGTCATACCCCTCGACGCGCAATTGGGTCAAAATGCGCTCGGAGTCGACGAGTGCCTTCGGGCAACCGAGACTGACGAAACCGACTTTGGGATTACGCAGTGACATGTGAATCCAGCGTGATGGGAACCGGCCATTCTACCGGCGTTCGGCCATCGCGGCATTATGCGCACGTGCGGGTGCGGCTTCGACCGGCGAGGCACGGCTGCGCCTTGGCGCATGGACGCCCACAAACCCCAGCGCCTGCGGCGGACGCCGCCCTATCGCGCGGTTTCCGGCAAGTTCTCAACGCATGTGGCCGACTTGTTGGCTTTGCGTCTCTCCTTTTGACCACCAGCATCTCGGCGACTGAGTACCAGCGCGCACAACTGGCTACCAACGCACAGCAGGCCGCAACGTGGGTCAATCAGACATTCAATGGCAGCGCCGCGGCGACGCTCGTACAAGCACTTGCCGGCTCCTCCGGTCGCCAAGATCTGCTGCGCGTCCTCGGCAACTTCTCCGCAGCCATCGACGCGCCGGCGCTCGCCAACGATCAATGGACGGAAGCTGCCGCGATCGCGCACCGACGTGGAGACGTTGCCGCGGAGGTGACGATCCTGGCTGCGTTGGCGCGCTCCGCCATCGTGCTCGGTGAATACGATGAAGCCTTGGTTTTCGCGGAGCGCGAAGCCACGCTGGCGCAGCGCACCGGTGACATGTCCGCCGAGGGGTTTGCCGAGAACATCCGTGGCATCGTCGACCGTCGTCGCGGCCGCCTCGATGCAGCATTGCAGCATCAAGAGCGAGCGCGGAACCTGTTCCAAGCCGATGGCAACGTGCTGGGTGCAATGCGCGCATTGGCCGACCTTGGCACGATCTGGCGCGACCGCGGCGACTACGCACGCGCGCTCGAACTGCAGCTCGACGCCGCCGAGGGCAGCGAGGCTTCCGGCGTGCGTCTTGAAATCATCTATCGCAACATCGCTCTGCTGTATCGCGAGATCGAAGACGCTCCACCCGCGCGCGACTACTTCCAGCGCGCACTCGATCTGGCAGGCCGCCACGGCGTTCCGTCCGTGTATTCCTCGATCATCGGGTCGTACGCCGGCCTGTTCAACGATCTTGGCGAGTACGCCAGTGCACGCGATGCGGCCGAGGAGGCGCTCGCGATCGATACCGCGCGCGGCGACCGTCCCCACCAGGGCTTCGAGCATCTCGAGATCGGGCGCGCGCTACTCGGCCTTGGCCAGGAGGGCGATGCCATCTCGCACCTCGAACAAGCCCTGCAACTGGGCCGCGAACTCGGCCAACACGAGATCACCGCCCCAGCCCTGCTGCATCTGGCCCGGGTGGCGCTCAAGCGCAACGATCGATTGCGCGCGCATGCACTGATCGATGAGGCCATCGCGGGTCTCGAATCGGCCAAGCTGCGCCCGCAACTTGCGCTGGCGTACGCGCTGCGGGAAAAGCTCGCGCTCGCGGAACACGATGACGTTGCCGCCTTGCGATTCGCGCACAAGTACGCAGCCACTCGGGAGGAATTGCTCGGGACGCGCGCCAGTCGCCAGCTTGCCGCGCTCGAGGCGCGCCATGCGCGCGCCTTGGCCCAGGAGCGCATTGCGCTGTTGAAGACGGAGAGCGAACTCAAGCTCGCACGTTTCGAAGCGCAGGGCGTGCAATGGCGTCTTGGCGTCGCCGCATTCGCAGGCCTGCTGGTTGCGCTGCTGACCCTGGTCTGGCGCTACCTCGTAGTGCGTCGATTGAACAACGCGCTGGACGTGCGCAATACGGAAATCGACGAGCAACGCAAAGAACTTGCCGCGATGAACGCAACGCTGCGTATGCAAGCGGCCAAGCTGAAGCATACGGCGACGACGGACTCACTGACCGGCATCCTGAATCGGCGCGGTCTGTTGCAACAACTCGAACAGCGCTTCGATGAATGCCGTGCGCAGGGCCGCGAGCTGGGTTTGATGCTGATTGACTTTGATCATTTCAAACGGATCAACGACAGGCATGGCCACTTGTTCGGCGATCGGGCCCTGGTCGCCGGTGCGCGCATCATGCGCGCATGCCTGGGCAAGGATGATTTGCTGGGCCGGTTTGGCGGCGAGGAGTTCGTCGCCGTCATCCGCGATCATCCGACGCAACAAGTCCTTGCAATTGGCGAACGTCTTCGCTCTGAAATTGCCAATGGCTTGGTCGAATTCGCGACGGAATCAAACGGCCTGGCGACGGTCAGCATAGGGATTGCCTTCCTGTCTGACGCGATCGCGCCGACCCGCGCCGAGAGCATGTTGGAGATGGCTGACCAGCGCCTGTATGACGCCAAAAGCGCAGGCCGCAACCAAGTGGTGCACAAAGACTCCTACGAGTCGACCCCAGTACGTAGTCCCTCGAGCGCCTGATCCAGGCTGTCGGTTTGCTGGCGTGATTGACATGCACGCCACGCCGCATAGGCTTCCCCCTCGCGTACAAACAGGAGCCATCACCGCAATGGGCCACGTCATCCAGATCGGAACTTCGGGCATGCAGTGCATCGGGGCCTACCTTGCAACGCCGCAAGGCGCACCGAAAGGCGGCATCGTTGTCGTACAGGAAATTTTTGGCGTGAACGCGTACGTACGCAGCGTCGCCGACCGTTTCGCACAGCACGGCTACACCTCGATCGCACCGGCGTTCTTTGACCACCTCGAAAGTGGCGTCGAGCTCGGCTACGACCGCGGCAGCATCGCCAAGGGCCGCGCGCTCGCCAACGACATACCGTTCGATCTGGCGATCAGCGACGTGGCCAGCGCGGCGCAATCAATTCTATCGGCAGGGCGCGTCGGCTGCGTCGGTTACTGCTGGGGCGGCACCGTCGCATTACTCGCCGCGACCCGACTGGCCATGCCGGGGGTCAGCTACTACGGCGCACGCAACGTGAACTTTCTCGACGAAAAAGCCAACGCACCGATGCAATTTCATTTCGGCGCAAAGGACACCTCGATTCCCAGCGCCGCGATCGAGCGCCATCGCAACGCGTTGCCAAATGCGGAAATATTTG
>JBDTWV010000255.1:0-4760 GCA_040006495.1 Dokdonella sp. | reverse complement strand
TGGCCGATCCCCGGCACGCTGCGAACGTCGTTGACGGGCCAGCGGGTCGACGACGTGGAACGCCGCGCAAAGTATCTTCTGGTGCATACGCAAGCCGGCAGCGCCGTGCTCCACCTCGGCATGTCAGGCGCATTGCGCGTACTTCCGGCGGCGACGCCGATCGGAATACACGACCATGTCGACTGGCGCCTCGATAACGGACTTGTCCTGCGCTATACCGATCCGCGCCGCTTCGGCTGCCAGCTCTGGCAGCCGCAGGGTGAAATCCATCCGCTGCTGGCCGGACTCGGGCCGGAACCGTTGTCCGACGACTTCGACGGCGACAGTCTGTGGCTGCGCTCGCGTGGCCGAAGTGCGGCCGTGAAGGTGTTCCTGATGGACCAGGCCAACGTCGTCGGTGTCGGCAACATCTACGCGGCAGAAGCCTTGTTCGCGGCCGCCGTTCATCCGAAACGTGCAGCCGGATCGATTTCACGCGCGCGCTATGTGCGCCTGGCCACCGAGGTCAAACGCATCCTCGCGTATGCGATCACGCGCGGCGGCACCACGCTGCGCGACTTCATCAGTCCCGATGGCGCACCCGGCTATTTCGAGCAGGAGCTGTTCGTCTACGGCCGCGCTGGCCAACCGTGCAAGGTCTGCGGCGCGCCGATTCGCGTCATCACGCTGGGCCAGCGCTCGACGTTCTACTGCCCGCGCTGCCAGCGTTGATTCACCCAGCACAATCGGTGTGTTCAGGGTGGGAATGCAGATTTTCCTACGGTATGTCCTGATCGGATGAGAAAGTGCGTATTCCAGAAGACCTGCAAACATTTCTGGAGAGTCACCATGGTTCGTCACGCCTTGATCCTGTTGTGCGCCCTGATGCCGGCGCTCGCGTGCGCCGATGCCGTGTTGCCCACGGCGGACAAGCCCAACACCAGTGACCCCGCGAGTCTGCAGCGCTACGCCGGCAGCCTGATTGTCGAACAGCATGCGGGCGCGTTCGACGATATAGGCCTGTCGTTGTCGCCACTCGCGGCGGTCGAGCCCGAGCAGCGCGACGGCATGAACAACCGCGTGTTCGCGGCGAAAGAGGTGATTGAACTGGAAGGCACGCTGAGCCGTACCGTCTATCTCGTGCCAGCCGGACGCACGCCGCTGGAAGTCGTGCGCAACTACCAGCAGGCGTGGACGGAGGCGGGTGGCAAAACCTTGTACGAATGCAAGGGCGAAAAGTGCGGCGGCGATGTCGATTCGGGAGCCGGACATGGCGGCGGCGACGTCGGCATCGGTGACTTGCTGTTTCCGAGAACGCAGACCGATGTCGAGAATTTCAGCAACGCCGCGTGCGCGGTGTCGATGTCGCGCGCCGATCTTCGCTACGCTGTCGGAAGCGTGAATGCGAACGGTCGCGACACGCACATCGCACTGCTCGCATGGGTGGGCAAGGATGATCTGTACTGCAAGGCGTTCGATCAGCGCACGTTCGTGCTGGTGGTTGCAATCGAGGCCAAGGCACGCGAACAAAACATGGTGACGGTCAAGGCCACCGACCTCGCCGATGCGATGGCCAGCGCCGGGCGCATTGCGCTCTACGGGATCAACTTCGATGTCGACAAGGCGGATCTGCGACCCGATTCCAAACCCCAACTCGACGAGATCGCCGGCTTGCTGCGCAACGACACAACACTCAAGTTGCAAGTGGTTGGGCACACCGATAACCAAGGAACTGCGGCACACAACGAAGATCTCTCGCAGCGTCGTGCGCAAGCTGTTGTGACGGCGCTGACAGCGCAATACCGTATCGCCGCCGATCGACTCACCGCGCAGGGCAAGGGCAGCTCGGTGCCCGTCGCGTCGAATGACAGTGACGCAGGGCGCGCGAAGAATCGGCGGGTGGAGCTGGTCAAGCGCTGAGGCAGCGATCGATCGAGTGCTCGCTGCGACGTTCGGTAGAGACGCGAACTGGCCGCATTGTGCGACCAGCGTGGTTCCAATCAATCCGGCCAGCGCAGCGCGAGATGGCGGTTGTTGAATTCTGGATCGTCGAGTGCCCCCGCGTGGCGCAGCACCAATCCTTTCGGCGCGCCATCGAGCTCCACTACGTAGCCGTCATCGATCACGCCGCCGGCCGCCTGGAAATCCACGAAACGGGCGGCGAGTTCGCCAACGCCATTGGCAGCATTCGGGGGCACGTTGCGAATGCTGATGTCCGGCCGCGCGAATTTGCGCAAGCCGCGTGTGTGGATGTGCATTCGGCCGGTGTTGTGATCGTCCTCATTGCACAGAATCAGTACGTGGTCGCGCGCCGAGAACGCGTCACCGGCGAAAAACTTCCGCCGCCATTCATTGGTATCGAACATCGTCAGCGTCTGTGGATCGATCACCGCGATGCCGCCAAGATCGGTCAGCGCGGTGATTGTGCCGAGCAGATCGCGCAGATCATCGAGGTCGGTCGGATCGGCGAGCGCGCCGCGCAGCATCACGCAGTCGTGCGCCTTTTTTGCGCGCTCGAAGAGGTCCGAATTTTCGTCATAGAGGAGGCCGCCGAGCGAGCCAGCGAGCGGATAGCCGTCCCA
Source organism: Dokdonella sp. (assembly GCA_040006495.1). GTDB lineage: Bacteria > Pseudomonadota > Gammaproteobacteria > Xanthomonadales > Rhodanobacteraceae > Dokdonella_A. The sequence goes on along the minus strand of JBDTWV010000255.1, from coordinate 2,199 downwards.
TTTCGCCAGCTCGCGATTCACGTAGCGCACCACCTCGATGCCGGCCGGCGTGCCGCGCGTGCGATAGCGCTCTGCCTCGATCTTGAAATCGGGCTCAAAATCGCCGAACACGAACCAGAGCAGGAATGCCTGCTCGCCGCTGTTGCTCCACTGCGGCCGTGGCCAGTTCGGGGTGGTCATGTCTTGGGTTCCTGTAAGGTTTCGAGCGGCAATACAGATTGCTGAAGTTCGACGCGGCCTTTGCCGGACATAATCTTCTTGAACTCCGTACGGCTAACTGAGACATAGCGGTTGTTGCCGCCAATCTCAACCTGCGGCCCATCGGTGACCGCACGACCGCACTCATCGACGCGCACAACCATCGTCGCCTTCTTGCCGCTGTGGCAGATCGTCTTGATTTCGATCAGGTTGTCGGCCCAGGCCAACAGGTACTGGCTGCCCTCGAACAGTTCGCCGCGAAAATCCGTGCGCAGGCCATACGCAAGCACCGGGATTCCAAGGTCATCGACGATGTCACTGAGCTGCCACGCCTGTGCCTTGCTGAGGAATTGCGCTTCATCGACCAGCACGCAGTCGAGCTTGCCGCGCGCGGCAATATCGGTACGCGCGAGTGCGAGCAGATCGTCCTCGCGCTCGAACGTCTGCGCGTGCGCGCGCAGGCCGATCCGCGACGCGACCACGCCCTCACCAACGCGCGTGTCGAGTTGCGGGGTCAGGATCAGCGTGCGCATGCCTCGCTCGGCATAGTTGTACGCGCTCTGCAGCAGCGTCGTCGTCTTGCCGGCGTTCATCGCCGAATAATAGAAATAGAGTTTGGCCATCGCCGAAAAGTACGGATGTGGGGCGCACGGATGATTCCGTGCGTTGCGGGATGCGAAGTTTCTCACACCGCCCACGTCGCGCCGCAATCGGAGTTGCTATGCTTTCGCCGCTCACCCGTATCTCTCCGTCCCATGCTCAATCCTCAACAACGCGCCGCCGTCGAATACTGTGACGGCCCCCTGCTCGTGCTCGCTGGCGCGGGTTCGGGCAAGACACGCGTCATCACCGAGAAGATCGTGCATCTGATCAAGCGCCGCAGCGTACCGGCGGCGAAGATCGCTGCGATCACGTTCACCAACAAGGCTGCGCGCGAGATGCGCGAGCGCGTCGGCAAGCTGGTTTCTGGAGCCGCGGGCGAGGGACTGACGGTATGCACGTTCCACGCGCTCGGGCTCAAGTTCCTGCAGATCGAATACGCGCGCGCCGGTTTGCGGCGCGGTTTTTCGGTACTCGATGCGGATGACTCGCAGGGCATCGTCAAGGACCTCGCGCCAAAGGGCATCAAAAACGACGTGCTGTTCGCACTGCAATCGCTGCTATCGCGTGCGAAGAACGACGGGCTGACGCCGGCGCAGGCGGCTGCGCAAGCGACCAGTGCGCGCGAGCGCGAGGCGGCGGACATCTACGCGAACTACCAGAAGCGCCTCACGGCGTTCAACGCAGTCGATTTCGATGATCTGATCCGCCTGCCGCTGGCCGTGCTCGAATCCGATGAGGAGGCGCGCCTCGGCTGGCAGGAGCGCCTGCGTTACCTGCTGGTTGACGAATATCAGGACACCAACACTGCGCAGTACCGGCTGATCCGCACTCTGGCAGGCACGCGCGGCGCATTCACCGCGGTGGGCGACGATGATCAGAGCATCTATTCGTGGCGCGGCGCGAATCCGGAAAATCTGTCCGAGCTGTCGCGCGACTATCCGCAGCTCAAGGTGATCCGCCTCGAACAGAACTACCGCTGCGCGCGGCGCATCCTGCGCTCGGCGAATGCGCTGATCGCGAACAACGCGCACTTATACGAAAAGAAGCTCTGGAGCCAGCAGGACGAAGGGCCGCTGATTCGCGTCATCGAATGCCGCGACGACGAACACGAAGCCGAATGCGTGGCCGGCGCGATCGCGCACCTGGCGCAGAAGCACAAGACGCCGTGGCACGAGTTCGCGATCCTGTATCGCGGCAACCACCAGTCGCGCGCGCTGGAAAAAGCGTTGCGGCTAGCGCGCGTGCCCTATCACGTGACCGGCGGCACTGCGTTCCTCGATCGTGCCGAGGTCAAGGACCTGCTCGCTTACCTGCGCCTGATCAACAACCCCGACGACGACGCGGCGTTCCTGCGCGTGGTCAACCTGCCGCGTCGCGACATCGGCGCGACTACGCTGG
>JBDTWV010000254.1:0-4761 GCA_040006495.1 Dokdonella sp. | reverse complement strand
ATCAATCGCGATGCACGGCGCAACAGTTGCGATACGTGCGCGGCAAGTTGCGCGACTTCCGTTTGCGCCGCGTAGAGCGCAGCAATCCGATCGAGTTCGGCGTGGATTTGCCCGCGCCAACGCCGCTCGCGCGTCCATTGCAGCACCCAGCGCAACGCGAAAAACAGCAGCACGCAGACAAGCGCCGAGAGCAGCCACCAACCCGGCGCCGGCGGCCACCATGACGGCGGCGGCGGCAGATGGATATCCCGCAACACGGGACCTGGAATCGATGCGAGCGGAGCGGCGCTCACGCGACCACCTTGGAATGCCGGCTGCGCGCCAACAGCGGCGCGAGCGCGCGACGCAGATCGGCGTCGCCATCGAGCTCGATGACCCGCACGCCGAGCTTTTTACACAAGCCGAGCAGCTGCTCGCGCGATGCAGCGAATCGCTCGATCCAGGCCTCGCGCACAGCGCTGTCGGAAAAATCGAGGATGCGCCGCGCGGCGCCAAGATGTACGGCGTAGCGCCCGGGCGGCGGTGGCATCATTTCGAGTGCATCGCGCACAAGCACCAGCGAAATTTCATGGCGACCCGCGATCTGTGGCAGCAGCGTTGCCGCCTCGACATCGGTATTGAATCCATCGCTCAATAGCACGAGTCGCATGCCCGGCAGCAGCAATCGGCGCGCGCGCGCGAGCACACGCGAAAGCGGAGTCTGGCTGATGCCATCGGCGGCGGCATCCCAGTCGCGCAGCGCACGCAGCACATTCAGCGCGCCGCGCCGACCGCTCGCGGGCTTTACCTCTCCATTGATGCCGCCACCAAACCCGATCGCGCCGACGCGATCGCCGGCAGAGGTCGCCATCCAAGCCAGCAATGCGGCCGCACGTGCCGCCTGCACGCTCTTGAAACGCACGCGGGTACCGAAACGCATGCCGGGATTGAGATCGATCGCGAGCAACAGGCTCTGCTCGCGTTCCTCCTCGAACAATTTCGTATGCGGCTTGCCGCTACGCGCGGTGACGCGCCAATCCATGTGGCGGATCTCGTCGCCGGCTTGGTAGATGCGTGATTCGCGAAAATCAACCCCACGGCCGCGCCAGCGCGATGCATTGCCGCCGCTGCGCACCGCCGCGCTGCGCCGATTGCGCGCGAGACTCGCACCGTGCGCGAGCGCGCCGAGTGCGATCAGGTCGTCCAGTGCGACGCGGGTTGCATGTGCGGCCATATCCGGGGTAGAAGACATTTTCGTGTGCGATCACATGGACGGCGATCGGCACGGGACAGTCGAACTTGTCTGATGCGGATTCCCATGACCTTTGCCGATTCTCGACACCAGATTTCCGATTACCATCATGGTAGCGGCACGCGCTCGAGCAGCGTGGCGATCACCTTGTCGGAGCTGACACCTTCGGCCTCCGCCTCGTAACTGAGCAACACGCGATGGCGCAGCACATCGGCGGCGATCGCATGGACATCCTCGGGCGTCACGTAGTCACGACCGCTGAGCCATGCGTGTGCGCGTGCGCAGCGGTCCAGCGCGATGGTGCCGCGCGGACTCGCACCGTAGGCAATGTAGCGGACGAGTTCGGCGCCGTACGGCAATGGGTCGCGTGTGGCCAACACCAGTTGCACGATGTACTCCTCCAGCTGCGGAGCCAGATGCAGGTCGAGCACTTCGCTACGTGCCGCGAAAATCTGTTGCTGGGTCAGCCTACGCGCGGGCACCGGCTGTGCTGTCAAGGCCTCGCGGGCACGGTCGCGCGCGAGTTTCAGGATCGCAGCTTCCGATGTCGCGTTTGGATAGTCGACGCGCACATGCAAAAGAAAACGGTCGAGTTGCGCTTCTGGCAACGGATAGGTGCCCTCCTGCTCGATCGGATTCTGGGTAGCCATGACCAGGAACAGCGCCGGTAACAAGTAGGTGTCGCGGCCCACCGTCACCTGACGTTCGCCCATCGCCTCGAGCAGCGCAGACTGCACCTTGGCCGGCGCGCGATTGACCTCGTCGGCGAGGATCAGATTGTGGAAGATCGGGCCACGCTGGAATTCGAACGTTGCAGCCTGCGGACGATAGATTTCGGTGCCGGTGAGATCAGCTGGCAGCAAATCAGGCGTGAACTGCACGCGGTGGAAGTCCGCTTCGATGCGCGCGGCCAGCTCCTTGATCGCGGTGGTCTTGGCAAGTCCGGGCGCCCCTTCGACCAGCAGATGACCGTCCGCAAGCAACGCGATCAACAGCCGGTCGATCAGGTCCTCCTGACCTATGATGCAACGGCCGAGTTCGCTGCGCAGTTCGGAAAAGGCGGCAGCCGCCGTGGAGGAATCAGGCATGTCCATGATTGTTTAGTTCGTACTCCGGCAATGATCGCACGCTGGGTGCGCGCGGCTTGGGACAACGCGCGGCAGAAAAAGTTTTGCGTGGTGCTTTCGGTCGTCAAGGCGCGCGGTACTGCACGCTGGCGTGCACATTGACCGCCCCGTGCAGCCGCCCGCGCTGCAGCGCGAATCCCGCAGGGTCGACACGCCCCGATCGCCGCGCCTTGATTCAACTCACCTTCAGGATATCCGCGAATGCGGCCGGCCTGCCAACCAGCCAGCCCTGCGCATAACGGCAGCCCAGTCTGTGCAGGATCTCCCGCTGCTCGCGCGTCTCCACGCCTTCGGCGATAAGATCGCAGTCGAGCGCTCGCGCCATCGCCACGATAACACCGACCAGTGCAACGCCACGCGGGCGATCAAGCGCCTTGACGAAACTGCCATCCAGCTTGATCTGGTCGAACGGCAACGTCAGCAACGGCCCGAGGTTGGAGTACCCGGTACCGAAATCGTCGAGGGCGACATGCATGCCAGCCGCATGGCTGCGTGCCAGCAAGTCACCGATGTGCGCATGGTCAAAGACCAGACTCTCGGTGATTTCCAGCTTCAGCCGGTCCGGCGGCAGATCGCGCTTGCGTAGATGCGTGAGGATTCGTGAAACCAGCTTCGGATCCTCTAGCTGACGCGCCGAGAGATTCATTGCAATGAACGGCAACGGCTTTCGGCCGCGCCGCTTCAACTCAACCAGCATGTCGCACACGCGTTCGAACACGTAATCACCGATCGGCACGATCAATGACGTTTCTTCCGCAAGACGGATGAATTCGGCCGGTGAAACCGCACCGCGTTCGGGGTGCTGCCAACGCACCAACGCCTCATAGCCAGCAATGACGCCGCTGACAATCTCCTCGATCGGTTGCAGGCGGACCTCGAGCTCTTTGCGCTCGAGCGCCGCGCGCAGTTCGCTTTCGAGACGGATCTTGTTGAACGCTCCAACATCGCCGGATAGCACGGGCGCCGGCTCAAGCGGACGGGAGCGGTCACCCGAGAGCGTGGCGAGTGCCGATCGGTATCGGGCCAACTGGCTCATCAGCAAGGCGCGCACCACAGGATCGGCGGCGGCCAGGCGTTCAGAAAACTGCTCGGCATCGATCGGAGTGAGGCGGCAGTTGCTCACGGCGCGCGCAGTCGCGGTTCGCAACGAGTCGTCGATTACTGCCATCTCGCCGAGCAACATGCCCGGCCCGAGTTCGGCAAGCAGGCGGCGTCCACCGCACTGCGTCGTGCTGATCTCGACCTGCCCCGCTTCGATCAGGAATGCACCGCTCGGCGCATCCCCTTCAGCGAAAATAACGTCGCCCTTCTTGAACAAAACGCTGTAGGGCTGCACAAGCGACTCCCCCGCCGAATTCGCATATATGCCAGGCACAAGGATAAAGCCCGATTTTTGGATCGTACACAAAAAAAGGGCCGCATTGCTGCGGCCCTTCATAATCCAATGACGCTCTCGCCCTACACGCAAGGCGGAATTGGGCTCGGCGGTGTACTACCGCGGAAGGGTACGGTGACACTGCGTGTGGTGTCTCCGGTTGCCGTGAACACGCACTGGCCGGAACCATACGGGGGCGCGGCGCCGATAAATCCGGCCGCGATCACGCTGAACACCGCGTTGCCCGTCGCGTCCGTCGTTGCTGTCGTCGGATTCGGCGTAAGAGTTCCACCCGTCGCAGTGCAAGCCGCCCCAATCACAACGCCCGGCAACGCGCTGCCATCCGGCCCCGTGGCGAGGATCGAAATTGATGTTGTCTGGCTACCCTTGCAAGTCACGGAAACTGCGCTTGGACTCGCCTGAAGCGCTGCAAGCTGCACGATGATATCGATTGGCATGCTTGTGGCACCGGCACCGGTAAATACAATCTGACCGCTATTGCCGCCTGTCGTTGTCACCGGGAGTCCGGCAGTAACCACACTCCCGGTTGCGCAACCGTTTACCCCTGTCAAGTGAGTAAGGAAACCACTACCCGCTGTGCCATCCACGCTACCCGTACCGCTTGGCAGGGTGAAGGCAAAGCCGATCTGCACGCCGCGCAGCGCGATCCCTAGCGCATCGGACACACACACAGTGACGCTCGTCGTCGTATCGCCGCGGATTGGGTTCGGGAACGCAGAAATAGTCGCCGGCGCGATACCAGGGTAGACCAAGGTCTGTGCATCGGTGACGCGGCGCGGGCCGTTGCTGACACGATCGATACCATCACCCTGTGCCCAGATGGCAACCGAATTACCGACCGTATTGACGGTGTAATTTAGCGTGCCGTGCGCGATGCCAAGTGCATCGGTGGTTGCGCTCGCCGTGACATTGCCATGCGATGAGCGCCCAATCAGATACGGCAACACCGAGCCCGAATCAACGCTGGCACCGGTCGTGTTGTTGAGATTGAACGCGGGAGAAACGAA